>NZ_JBLQGP010000003.1:0-286021 GCF_047806685.1 Thauera sp. WH-1 | reverse complement strand
CCCACCACGATCTGCGGCGCATCGCCCCGGCCGTTCTTGCTGTAGCCGCGCTTCCTGGGCGCCACGTAGCGCTTGGCCCCGGCCGCATCGCTGCCACGCATCTGGCCGGCGTCATCGCCTTTGTCCTCGTCGTCGATCTCGAAGTGCAGCGAGGTGGTGTCGTAGAAGACGATCTCCACGTCCAGACTCAGCAGGTCGGCGACCTGGAAGAAGATCGCCTGCTCGATCGCCGCCTTGTTCGCCTCGAGAAAGTCCATCGCGCGGTAGAGCTGATGCAGCGCCAGGCCTTGCGTGCCTTCGATGTGCACATCCTCCTTGAGCCACTGTTCATGACAGTACAGTTTGGAGGCAGGCGCGCAGGCGCGATTGGCCACCAGTGCGAACAGCGCCCGCTCCATCTCGAAGCCAAAGCGCCGGCCGTGCGCCTGCGCACGCACGATGACATCGATCCCGAGCCGCTGCCACACCGCCTGAAGTGCGTGCACATCGCCGTAGGGCCACGCGCACACCAGCCGCCAGCCCGGATCGTCGGACACGATGGCCTCGGGCGAGCAGCGGCGCAGGATGCTCTTGGCCAGACGGCGAAGCCGTTCGATGACTTCCGGGTCGTCGGCACGGCCGCAGTTGAACACGATCTGCGCTTGTGAGCGCCCCTTCGTCGCGTCCCACACGTTCTCGGCCAGCTGCAGGTAGGTGATCTCCCGGCCGTCAGCCCGCTTCTGTTTGCTCTGTCTCAAGTACATGTGCAGCACAGTAGCGGCATCGAGGGCGATAAATCAACAATCCATGTATCTAGGATTCTGGCGCATCATCGCCCTGAAACCCGCGCCGTTACTGGAGGTGGGGCGGAAATGTGTCTCGGAACTGTCAAACTCGGGTCTGAGGCGACCCCATTAACGGCCAATCGAAACGGCCGCCAATTCAACGCCAGCCAGCGCTGCATCTGACGGCAGGCTTCACCCAGCACCCACGCGCCGATTTTGGGCATCAGCCCGGACGATTCGGCCAGTGGCAGGAACGCGCCCGGCGGCAGCAGGCCAAGGCTCGGGTGCCGCCAGCGCAGCAGCGCTTCCGCGCTGGCAATTCGGCCGCGGCGCAGATCGACGATGGGCTGGTAGTGCAGCTCAAGCTGCCGATGCTCGGCCGCCTGGGCCAGTTGCGCCGCCGTCCAGCCATCCGGCTCGGTAGCGCTCATGATCTTCCCTTGAACGCCCGCATCGCCCGCGCCAGGGACAGGACGAACAAGCCGGTCAGGCCGAACGCCGCAATGCCCCAATACTTGCCGAGGAACGCACCGGCGGTGGTGCCGGCAAGAACGATGGCGAGCACCGGCAGGTGGCAGGGACAGGTCAGCGCGGCGAGCAGGCCCCACAGGTAGCCGGCGACCGGCTTGCGCGCCTCGGGGGAAACGCGCTCCGGGCTGTTCATGCCGAGATCTCCGACGTGCTGTGCGCCAATTCGGTCAACTGCGTTTCCAGGTTCGTCAGCGCTTGGCGTCGGCGCTCGACGAGGTGGCACAGGTCGGCAAGATGCGCCGACGCTTCATCGCCGTCTGCGGTGTCCAGCGCCCGGCACAGCCGCGTCAGCAGGTCGAGGCCGATGCCGGCCTCCAGGGCGGCTCGCACGAAGCACAGCCGCTGCAAGGCGGCCGCGTCGAACACCCCGTAGCCGCCGGCGGTGCGCGCCACCGGCCGCAGCAGCCCACGCACCTTGTAATCGCGCACGACATGTACGCTCACACCGGCCTCATGGGCCAGACGCGATACCGTGTAGGCGTTCATCGACCACCTCCTGTTCCTCACCCGGCGCAGCAGGACAGCTGCTTCACGTCCTTGTTGAACGTCTGCGCCGCGAGCTTCAACCCTTCGACCATCGTCAGGTACGGGAACAACTGGTCGGCCAGTTCCTGCACCGTCATGCGATTGCGGATCGCGAGCACTGCGGTCTGGATCAGTTCGCCCGCTTCGGGCGCCACCGCCTGTACACCGATGAGCCGTCCGCTACCTTCCTCGATGACCAGCTTGATGAAGCCGCGCGTGTCGAAGTTGGCGAGCGCGCGCGGTACGTTGTCGAGCGTGAGCGTACGGCTGTCAGTCTCGATGCCGTCGTGGTGCGCTTTCGCCTCGCTGTAGCCCACCGTCGCCACTTGCGGATCGGTGAACACCACGGCTGGCATCGCGCTCAGATCCAGCGCCGCGTCACCGCCGGTCATGTTGATCGCGGCACGGGTGCCCGCCGCGGCCGCCACATAGACGAACTGCGGCTGGTCGGTGCAGTCGCCGGCGGCGTAAATGTGCGGGTTACTCGTGCGCATGCCCTTGTCGATGACGATGGCGCCCTGCGCGTTGATCGTGACGCCCGCCGCTTCGAGGTTCAGGCCGCGTGTGTTCGGTGTGCGGCCGGTGGCGACCAGCAGCTTGTCGGCGGCAACGATGCCGTGCCCAGTGGTCAGCACGAATTCCCCGGCGGCATAAGCGACGTGGCTCGCCTGGGTATGCTCCTGCACCTCGATGCCCTCGGCACGGAAGGCGGCGGTGACGGCCTCGCCGATCGCCGGGTCCTCGCGAAAGAACAGCGTGCTGCGCGCCAGGATCGTCACCCGGCTCCCGAGCCGGGCGAAGGCTTGCGCCAGTTCGACGGCTACCACCGACGAGCCGATGACGGCGAGCCGCTGCGGGATCGTGTCGCTTTCCAGCGCCTCGGTGGACGTCCAGTAGGGCGTGTCCTTCAGTCCGGGGATCGGCGGCACGGCCGCACTGGCGCCGGTGGCGATCAGGCAGCGGTCAAAGGCCACCTCGCGCTCGCCACCGTCGGTCAGGCGCACCGTGAGGTGGTGGCCGTCCCTGAAGCGCGCTTCGCCGCGCAGCATGGTAATGGCGGTGTTGCCGTCCAGGATGTTTTCGTATTTGGCGTGGCGCAGCTCATCGACCCGCGCCTGCTGCTGGGCCAGCAGCCGCTCGCGCAGGATCGCCGGCGGTGCCGCGGCGATCCCGCCGTCAAACGGGCTTTCTCGCCGCAGGTGGGCAATGTGCGCGGCGCGGATCATGATCTTGGACGGCACGCAGCCCACATTGACACAGGTGCCGCCGAGGGTGCCGCGCTCGATCAACGTGACCCGCGCGCCTTGCTCGACGGCCTTCAGCGCCGCCGCCATCGCGGCACCGCCGCTGCCGATGACAGCGATATGCAAACCACCCCCATCGCCGCCCGCCTTGTCGCCACTGCCCAGCCACTCGCGCATCTTGCCGAGCAACCCGCTTCCCATCGCGGCGGGCGGCGCATCGGCGAGCGCGGCCCGGTAGCCAGCTGCTGCGACTGCCGAGACGAGCATCGTCGGATCAAGCGCCGGCTCCCCGCTCACACGGGCCAAGGCGTCAGGGTAGGACACCTCCGCCTTATGAACACCGGGCACGGTGAGAAGCGCCTTCTCGACGTGGTTTGCGCAGGAATCGCAAGTCATCCCGGTAACATGCAGAACACGGCTATTCATTTCATATCCCCTTCTTCTGGTTTTCTCCGACTCCAACAGCGCAGCAAGCGGCTTCCGCCCGCCGGCGACGCAGCGCGTAGATCGTGATGCCGACAAAAACGACGAGGGCCGGGATCAGCACGTAATCGAGCCACCCGACCCAGGCGGACAGACCCAGGACGCCGAGCGCAATCACGAGCACGGGGGTCGCGCAGCATATGGCGGCGATCACCGAACCGGTGATGCCGGTCTTGAGCAAGGTCCGGTTATCCAGGGATCACCTCTTGAGCTCGGACGGATAGCCGGCATCGGCGGTGGCCTTGGTCAGGGCCTGCACGCTGGTCTTGGCATCGTCGAAGGTGACGACGGCCTCGAGCTTCTCGAAGCTCACCGCAGTCTTGCTCACGCCTTCGACCTTGGAGAGCGCCTTCTTGACCGTGATCGGGCAGGCGGCGCAAGTCATGCCGGGCACCGACAGCGTGACAGTCTGCGTGGCGGCCCACACCGGGGCAGCAACGGCGACGAGGACGAGGGAGGCAAACAGCTTTTTCATGGCGAACTCCTGATCAGTAGAAAAATGGCACGACGAAGGGAAAGGCGAGCGCGACCAGAACCAGCGCGGCCACGATCCAGAAAATGAGCTTGTAGCTGCCGCGCACCTGTGGAACTGCGCAGACCTCCCCCGGCTTGCAGGCTTGCACCGGGTGGAAGATGCGCCGGTAAGCAAAGAACAGCGCCACCAGCGCCGTGCCGATGAAGATCGGGCGGTATGGCTCCAGCACCGTCAGGTTGCCGATCCAGGCGCCGGAAAAGCCAAGCGCGACCAACACGAGGGGGCCGAGGCAGCAGGTCGAGGCGAGGATGGCCGCGACACCTCCGGTGGCCAGCGCGCCACGACCGGTCTTGGGTTCTGACATAAAGCTTCTCCTTCTGGGTCTTCGCTTGATGTTGTAACGTTACTGCCGTAGTCAACTACGGAGTCAAGCGGGATGGAGAACGGTCTGAAGAACCTGACCATCGGCGCCTTCGGTAAGGCGGCCGGGGTCAATGTGGAGACGATCCGGTTCTATCAGCACAAGGGCTTGCTGCCCGAACCGGCGCGGCCCTATGGCAGCATCCGCCGCTACGGCAAGGCGGATGTAGCCCGGGTGAAGTTCGTGAAATCGGCCCAGCGCTTGGGCTTCAGCCTGGATGAGATCGCCGAGCTGCTGCGGCTGGAGGATGGCACCCACTGCGACGAAGCCAGCCGCCTGGCCGAGCACAAGCTCCAGGACGTGCGCGCCAAGCTGGCCGACCTGGCGCGCATGGAGGTCGTGCTGTCCCAACTCGTGTGCGCCTGCCATGCACGCCAGGGAAATGTTTCGTGTCCGCTGATTGCGTCGTTGCAAGGCGAAACGAGCCTCGCCACGTCGGCAGGGGACCGGCTTGGGCGAGCTATGCCTTAGCGTACGATTTGTTCCGTTTCGTGAGCTGCCCCCATGTACGACAGCTCGGTGCAGGGCACATCGTGCTGCGTGATGCGAGCCGGCTCAGCCCACTGAGCTTCTCGGGCGATTTCGAGAGTGTCGTCGTTCTGCTTTCCACGACCACACTGCAGGAGCTTTGCCTGGAGCACGGCTGGGTAAAGCCGGACGGACGCTCGGCATTCAGCGCGACGCCGCTGCCGCTCGTCGAGCAGCACCGGATCCTGCGCCTGTTCGATCTCGTCAGAGAGGAGGCAGATTCGCAAACCACGCCGCTCGAGGTGCTGCAGCACTACGCGAGAGTCCTTGCCTGCAAGCTGATCGTGACACTGGATCAGAGCAGGCTCGAGGGTGTGACCGATTCGCACGCCCAATGCTTCGCCCGCCTCGCCCAGTACGTGGACGACAACATCCGCAACGACATCACGGCGGAGCATCTCGCTCAGCATGCGGGATTGAGCCTTAGGTCGCTCTATCTGCTGTTCGAGCGCAACGCGCACATGACGCCGAAAGCCTTCATCCGCGAAAAGAAGCTCGAGCACGTCTACGCCACGCTGATGGACCCTGCGAGCAGGGCCGCGAACGTGACCGCGGTCGCGCTCGAATTCGGCTTCACGCACCTGGGTCGGTTTGCCGAGCTGTATCGCAAGACCTTCGGCATGCTGCCGTCGAAGAGCCTGAAAGCCCGCCAAGGCCCGGAGAAGGTGCAATAAGCCGCTCACGCCTCGCCAGCGGGGACGTGCGATTTTCGCGCATCGGAGGCTCGGGCGGGCGGCGAATGCCGCGCATTCCTCCGCCCGCCCGAGTGCACGCAAGAAGGGGCTGGCCCGAACGCGTCCGGCCAGCCCCCTGTTTCGCCCTTATCGCGTCAGCCCAGCCGGGACCCTTCAGTCCGGCTGGACCGAAGCCGCTCAGGCGCGCTTCTTGCCCGCCGCGCTTTTGACGCTGGCCGTCACGGCCTCGACGGCCTGCCCGGTGGCGGCGGTCAGGTTGGCTTCTGCAGTCTTGGCGGCCTTGCTGACATTCTCGTACAGGCCGTTGGCGGTATCCATCGCCGACTTGATCGCGGCGAAGAAGGCCTCGGAGCCGGCCGGCGCCGACTTGGCGGCCTGATCAAGGGCGCTGGCGAACGCGCTGTTCAGCTCGGCAACCTGCGACTCGACCAGCTTGCTGGTCTCCTGCTGACCCTCGGCCGCCAGTTCCTGCACGTTGCGCGCATAGGCGACCGCCTTGTCCAGCATCGGCTGGGTCAGCTCGCCCTGGAGGCTGGCGAGTTCCTGCGGGGTCTTGGCTTCGGCCAGCTTGCGGGTGATGGCGACGCCGTCCTCGAGCACCGAGCGGGTGGTGTTGAGGTTCAGTTCGGTCAGGCGCTCTGCACGGGCCAGGGCGCTGTTGGCGAGGGACAGCAGGGTCTCGAGTTGGGCCTTGTTGATGGCAAGGAACTGCTCGGGGGTGTTGATCTTGGTCATGTGTAATTTCCTTGAAGTCTGAGGGTGAGAAGCTTCGACGCACTGCACTCGCGACCTGATCCCAACCAGACCGGTTGCTGCACTGCAACATTCCTCAATTATAAAACCCCGGAAGAGCCTGTCAAGAATTTTATTGTGCACCGCAGCAACTTGACGGAAAAAGCGCGCACGAGGAAGCACGGGCACAAAAAAACCCGGAACGTGTCCGGGCTTGAGGGTGTTTGGTGGGTGCTGACGGGGTCGAACCGCCGACATTCGCCTTGTAAGAGCTACCACGATGGTTCTGAAAACAAGCACTTACGTTCATTTTCAATCACTTAGCCCTTAGTGTTTGTTCGCGTTTGTGCGTGAAATACCGTGTTTTGTTATCATTGAGGTGCACTAAAAGTGCACTCGTTTGATGCCATTGACACATTCACGCACGAGGCCGTCATGAACACCGCCGAAACCAGCATCACGGACACCGCCGTCCGCAAGTTCCTGAAGGATGCGGCGATCAACGAAATTCTGTCCTGCGCCGTCCAGACAGGGTTTCACCTGCGCAAAGTAGCAAAGGGCGGATCGTGGCGCTACAGGTACAACGACGCCACCGGCAAGCGCCGCGTTAAGACCATCGGCACCTATCCCGCCATGAAGGCACCTGAGGCCGCATGGTGGGCGCGTGAGTGGCGACACAGCGAAGCCGACCCCATTGCAGAGCGCAAGGAAGCCCGACAGGCGGCGATCACTGCCGAGCAGCAAGCCGAGCATCGAACCGTCCGCAGCTACCTGGACGGGGCCTATACGCGCGCTCAGGCGCGCAAGAAGAACAGCGGCAAGCTGACCATCGGCCGTATCCGCTCAGTGTTCGCGGACTTGCTGGACAGGGACATGCTGACGCTGACCAAGTCGGATATCGAAGCGTGGCAACTCAAGCGCGAGAAAGCCGGCATCGCTTACATCACGCTCAAGCGCGACTATGGCGCGTTGAAGACGATGGTGCGGCACGCCTTCAAGAATGGCGCACTCGACCGCCACCCGCTGCAAGACGTTCAACTGCTGGCACCGACGCACGACGACAAGGCCAAGAGCTTCAACGCCGAGCGCCAGGAAGACAGGCGAATGCTGACTGATGCCGAGCGCGTCGGATTGCTGTCCGGCCTCGACAAGTGGGACGAAGAACTGAGAGAACAGCGCCGCAGCAGTCGCGCGCACGGTAAGCCGCACCTGCCCAGCCTGGACGGGCTGGAGTTCGCGCACTGGTTCATCCCTTACTGCCATCTTGCGATGCACACAGGGATGCGCTGCGGCGATCTGTACAGCCTGACGTGGAAGGAACTCAATATCCGCTTCGGTCGCCTGCAAAAGTACCCCGAGAAGACTTTGCACAACCCCGACCCAATCAAGATCGACCTTCCGCTGAACGACGAGATCAAGGCCATCATGGGCCGCTGGTGGCAGCAGTGCGGCAAGCCCTCTGACGGCCTCGTGTTCCCATCCCCGATTACAGGCGGACGCCTGAGCGGCACTGCGCATCAAAAGCCGTGGGCCAACGTGAAACGCCTGGGCGTGATGCCGGCCGGCCTCGTTTTCTATTCGCTGCGGCACAACTTCATTTCGACGATGCTGCATATCGGCGTGCCAATTTTCGAGGTGGCGCGCATGGTCGGACACAAGAGTTCAAAAATGATCGAAGACAGCTACGGACACCTGTGTCCTGCTGCGGCCGCAACGGCAATGCAAGCCTTTGGAAAGGCAATTACGCAGATGGCACCCGAGAAAGCAATACGCGCATCCTGAATTATTTTGTTCGCAGTAGTTCCCTACCGTCGGCGCATTGTTTATTATTGGCGCGGCTGTACCGGAGCTGTATTTTTCTACAGGAGCAAAGAAGATGCGAGATATCCGATTCGGGCGCAGTCGCGCCGACGTGGAAATCATCGACCAGTTGGCCGATGCGGGCGCGCGTGGCAGCTACCTCAAGTACGCGATGCGCGCTATGGGAATTGAGCAGTCGAATACGAAATGGGCGGAGTCTCGTGGCACGCTCTCAATTCGCAACGACGCTAATCTGATCGCTGGCGAGAACGTCGGCGGCGAAACTGTTGAATCTGCTGCGCCGGAGGTCGCAGCCGATGAAGACGACGGCGATGGCGACGGCGATGGAGACTCAGACCCAGAACGACAAACGAAACGCCGCACCGCAAGACCCCTTCCCCCTGCGCAGCTTCTGCGCCCTAAGGCCGCATGTGCCTTGCTTGGCATCGGACGAACCAAACTTTGGCAACTGTCCGAACAAGATCCCCGCTTCCCTCGAAAGATCGTTCTAGGCCCTCGCTGTGTCGGATGGCGCACTGACGCGCTGAACGGCTACCTGCGCACTCTTGAGCAGGAGGCGTGAGCCATGAAACACAATCCCCCTATCGCCAACGCTGGCGAGGCCGGCGCTCGTTTCTACTCTGCACTGACGGGCATTGCACCCCCCAGAAATGACAACGCCACGACGGGCAATCGTGGCGAGGTCGGCAAAGCAAACAGCACAGCGGGCAAGACGAATTATAGCCATTCCGCCGGCGCACGCGAGAAGTTCCTCGCGCTCGTGGATCACAAAACCACCGGCCGCGATCACGGCATGTTCCGCGTCCCGACTCGACGCGACAAGAACATGAGCGGCACATGGCGCGAGCTTCCCGACGGTCGATTGCTGATCCATGACTTCGGCGGCGAGTCGGTAGAGAACATCCTCGCTGCAATCGGCCTGACGCTTTCCGATCTGTTCCCCGAGCGGATTGACCAGTACCAGCCGAAAGAGCGCCGACCGTTCCCCGCAGCGGACGTGCTGCGCGCTGTCGGATTTGAAGCCCTCGTGGTGCTGATGGCGGCAACGTCAATTCGCAAAGGCGAGCCGTTATCACGCCAGGACAATGACCGCTTGCTCGTTGCAGTGCAGCGCCTGCAATCGGCTCTCACGCTTGCGGGGGTGCGTCATGGCTGAATACGACCGTGGGCAATCCTTCCTCGACCAACTCGCCACCGATGCAATTACGCCGGCCGATACGCTGCGAGGCGAGATCGAACTCGCGCCGATCACACTGGACGAACTACGCCATGCGCAACTCACGCCGCGCGTGATCCTGGACAGCCTGCTTTATGCGGACGTGAGAACCCGCATATCGGCAGGCGGCACCGGAAAAACCACGGTCGCACTATTCGAGGCCGTGACGCTGGCGCTTGGCCGCGAGCTTTGGGGCCGAATGCCTGACCGGCAAATCAGGACGTTGATCGTGACGCGCGAGGATGGCCGTGAAATCCTCGTGGCGCGACTGCGAGAAATCACCTATTCGATGCAATTGAGCGCGGGCGAATTGGAGCAGGTGCTAGAGAACGTCCAAATCCTCGACCTATCTAGCGTGCCGTTCCGGCTCTCGCGCGTAGTTGAGGACGTGGTTTATCCGCACTCCGAAAACCTCGACCGCATCACGCAAATGCTCGAAGCCTGGGGGCCGGATTGGATCATCTTCGACCCGCTCGTTTCCTTCGGCGTCGGAGAGTCCCGCGTGAATGACGCAGAGCAGGGGCTGATTGAAGCCTTCCGCATCCTGCGCAACCGGCTCAATTGCTGCGTTGAAGGCATTCACCACTCTGGCAAGGCAAATGCGCGCGAGAAGTCCCTCGACCAATACGCGGGGCGCGGTGGCAGTGCGCTGTCTGACGGATGCCGAATGGTGGCCGTGATGCAGCCCCTAACGCCTGCTGAGTGGCACGCCGCCACCGGCACCAAACTGGACGCGGGCGAAAGCGGCATTGTCATGGCCCTGCCGAAGTTGAGCTATTCCAAGCCGCAGGAACCGATATTCATCCGGCGCACCGGCTACCGCTTCCAGAAAGAGGCCGTGATGAAGCGAAGCCCTGAGCAGCGGGCGGACGCAATCACAGAGCAGGTGATGCAGTTCATTCGCCACGAGTTCGAGCAGGGCCGCAAGTACGCAACCGCGGATCTTGAAAATTCGACAGCCCGGATGAACTTGAGCAGGGCGCAGATACGCAGCGCGATCACCGCACTGAAGGTATCCGGCCGCGTCGTGTATCACGAGGTGAAGGGAAAAGCCGGCTCGCACTATGAGCCTGTGACCCTCGCCGGCGACACCGGCGACACCCAGCCCGAAATATGCGATATGGAAGAGGACGACGCTATGACCCTCGCCGCCTAAACTACCCTCGCCGCCCTATAGAGAACAGAGACGGCGGCGACACTTCCGCCGTTCTCTTCTCTCGGTTTTCTAAGTCTCGCCGCGATGCTTTGGCGACACCCGGCGACACCGGCGACACCCAGCCCCGCACGACGGGGCTTTTTTTCGCCCTAACACAACGGCCAGGCGAAATGCAACTTTGTTGCATGTGGTGTGCTACGATGGCGATGCCTGTATGGCCATACACCTATCCTCATGAGGAACCACACCAAATGAAACTTCACGAAATCCGCGAAGCCCGCGCCGCCAAGGTGCAAGAAGCCCGCGCCCTGCTGGATACCGCTCAAGGCAAGCTGAATGCCGAGCAACAGAAAACCTTCGACGGCCTGAAGTCGGAAATCACCGATCTGGAAGGCCAGGAACAACGCGCTGCCTTCGTTGAGGAATGCGAGCGCCGCGCAATGGGCCAACCCGCCGACAAGCAAGCCGCTCAACTCGAAAGCCGTATCTCGGTAATCGACGCGATCAATGCGCAGATCGAAGGCCGCAGCCTCTCGGGCGCACTGGCCGAGTTCAACCAAGAACAGAAGCGCATGGGCATTGCCTCGCGTGGCGTGCTGGTGCCGGCCTCGCTGTTCGAGAAACGCGCCACCACCACCACGGCCGCGCAAATCGTCCCCGACGACTACGCCCCGAACGAATACGTCGGTCTGCTGCGTAACAGCATGGTCGTGCAACGCCTGGGTGCGCGAGTCCTGCCGAACCTGCGCGGCGATCTGGTGATTCCGAAAGCTGCGACTGCCCACACCGCCGAATGGCTGGCCGAAGGTGACAAGCTGGTCGGCAGCAACGCGACGTACGACAGCATCAAGCTGACGCCGCGCCACGTCGGGGCCAAGACCGAGCTGTCCCGCCAACTGCTGCAACAGTCCTCGCCTGCGGTGGAAGCCCTGGTTCGAGACGACTTCGTGCAAATCGTGAGCCTCGCTGTCGACAAGGCGATGCTTCACGGCGATGGCATCAAGGAACCGCTGGGCCTGATCGGGCGCACCGGCCTTGCTGGCGATGTGCAAACCGGCAACCTCGCAACGCTCTCGTGGGCGACCTTCCTCGAACTGTTCGAGAAGCTGGCCCTGGTGAATGCCGCCCCGAACGGCATCGTGACGCACGCCGAAGTCGTCACCAAGCTGCGCAGCACGCTGAAGACGGCCAGCCTGCCGGGCTACCTGATGGAAAACGGGCAAGTCGGCGGCATCAACGTGAGCATGACGAACCAGCTTGCGGCGAAGGCCGGCACCCCGGACAAAGGCAGGCTGATCCTGGGCGACTTCGGCCAGATCATGATCGGCCAGTGGGGAGCGCTCGACATTTTGGCGAACCCATACGCGCAAGACAGCTTCGATGCCGGCGCGGTGCAAATCCGGGTGATGGCGACAATGGACATGCAAGTCCGGCACGAAGCCGCCTTCGTCCTGGTTGAAGACATCGGACTGTGACCATGACGACCCCGGACATTGAGCGCCGGGGCGCGGCTGGGGGCCTGCGGGCCTCTGGTCGCACCCTGACAGGCTACGCGGCCGTATTCGGCCAGGAAACCCGCATAGGGGGCTTTACCGAGCGCATCAGGCCGGGGGCCTTCTCCAAGTCACTCGCCAGCGGGCGCGACATTCTCGCGCTGTTGGATCACCGCGCCGATGCACTGCTGGGCCGCACCAAGTCCGGCACGCTGAAGCTGTTCGAGGATGACAAGGGCCTCGCCTTTGAACTCCGACTGCCTGACACCCAAGCGGGCCGCGATCTGGTGGCCCTTGCCGAGCGTGGCGACGTGGGCGGCATGAGCTTCGGATTCATCGCAGAGGATGAAGCCTGGAACGGCGAGACGCGCGAGCTACGGCAAGTTGATCTGCGCGAAATCAGCGTAGTGCAAGCCTTCCCCGCGTACCAACAAACGGAAATCTCGCTGCGCAACAAGCCCGCTGAACTCAGCTTCTGGGAAAGCGGCGATGTGCGCGGCATGTGGCTGGAAACCTGCCGATGAAGATCCTCGATAAAGCCCTGTCCCTGGTGGGCCTCGAACGTCGCGCCGACACCTTCGACACCTTCTGGTCGGACTTCGTACAGATGCGCGCGGGCGTGGCGGTAACGCCTGAGTCCGCTCAGTCCGTCGCTGCCTGCTACGCCGCCATAGGGGCCATTGCCGAGGCGATCGGCTCGCTACCCTTGCACCTGTACCGCCGAAGCGAGGAAGGCCGCGTAAGGGCCGCAGAACATCCCCTGTACGGTGTGCTGCACCATGCGCCGAACGATCAGCAATCCGCTGTTGAGTGGCGCGAGTGGATGACGGCATCCATGCTGGCCACCGGCAACGCCTACAGCCGGATCGTGCGCGGATCGGACGGCCAAGTCCGACAGCTACAGCCCTTGCCTGCCGAGCGCGTCGTCATCATGCGCAAAGGCGACATCATCGGCGGCTACGAGTACACCGACCGAGACGGCAAGAAAGAACGCCTGCTGCCGGCTGAAGTGTTTCACCTGCGCCACCGGGCCGGGGCCGATCCCCTGGTGGGCGTGTCCCCGATCCAAGCCGCCAGGGCGGTGCTGGAACTTGCGATTGCCGAAGCAAACCACGGCCTCGATACGTTCGAGCATGGGGCGAAGCTGTCCGGCATCCTGCAAGCCCCTGGACGGCTGAACACCACGCAACGACAGGCGATTGCTGCGGCATGGGGCGCGTTCAAGTCCGGGCAAACACCCGTCATTGACGACGGCCTGACCTACCATCCCATCAGCATGTCACTCGAAGACTCAGAGTGGGTAGCATCCCGCCGCTTCTCCGTGGAGGAAGTCGCGCGCATCTTCAAGATTCCGCCCGTCCTGATTGGCGACCTCTCGCACGCGAACTACTCGAACTCGACCGAGATGTACCGCTGGTTCACCGCGCACACGCTCAAGCGGCACATGAGCGCCTGGGAAGGTGCGATCAGTCGGCAGTTACTCACGCCGGCCGCAGCCCGCACCCTGTACCCCGAGTTCAACGCCGAAGGCATGTTGCGCGGTGACTCGAAGACGCGAGCCGAGTTCTACAAGCTGGGCATCGAATCGGGATGGATGACGGTGGAGGAAGTCCGGCAACTTGAATCCATGCCGAAGCTGCCGAGCAAGTACCAGCCGATGCAAGCACCGAAGGGGGCCGCGCAATGACGACGCTTGCCGATCTGAAAGCTTTCCTGCGCCTGACGCACGACGAGGACGACGCGCTGCTGACTCGCCTTCTCGGTTCCGCCACCCGCGAAGCCCTCGCCTGGATGGATGATGACCGCCTGCCCGATGTGCCAGGGCCTGCGGTGGAAATGGACATCCCCGAAGACGTATTGCAGGGCATCTTCCTGTTGGTACAGGCGGACTATGACGGCGATCCCGTCAAGCGCGAGAGCTACCGCAAGGCCGCTACCGCACTGCTGCGCCCCTACTCGAAGGTGCTGTGATGTACGCGGCTCAACTGGATACGCGGATCACGATCCAACGCCCCGAGACGACCCGCGATGAGTGGGGCGGTGTGGTTGAAGGCTGGGGCCTCGTGACCTCGACCTGGGCCAGCGTGGAGCCGCTACAGGGCCGCGAGTTCATCGCAGCCATGGCGGTACAGGCTGAGGCAACCATCAGGGTGCGCGTGCGCTATCTCGCTGGCGTGGATGCGTCCTGCCGTGTCCTGCTAGACGACGGGCGCGTGCTCAACATCACCGCTGTGATTGATGAGCGCAACCAGCACAGGTTCATGCAACTGATGTGCAAGGCGGCATCGTGAAGACGCTACGCGAACGCCAGCAAGAGACTGGCCGAACCCTGAGCCTGAACGGCGCTGCGTGGCGACGGCTCCGTGCGAGCGTCCTGGAGCGTGAGCCGCTGTGCCGGGACTGCTGGAAGCGTGGCCGCCTGACGGTGGCGACGGACCTCGATCACCACGACAACGACCCGCGCAACAACGACCCGGACAACTTGGTTCCCCTGTGCGCCCCATGTCACTCGCGTAAGACTCAGGCGGACATGGGCAAGAAGGTGAGCGCCGGCTGTGACGCCAACGGCCAGCCCCTCGACCCGGATCACCCATGGAACACCGCGCGGTGAAGGAGTAACTTATGTGCGCTGCAACATGCCATGTGGAAGCACAAGCAAGAATCGTGGCCTTGCCTATGCCGCGTAGTGTTCAAGTGAGTGGCACGCGTCCTGCTTGTGCGCTACTCACGCCGCAGCGCAGCAAGCACACCACGGTATTCGAGTGGCATCCTGTGCTGATGGCGTGGGCGCACGCTTGCGAAAAATCACGAGGAACCGAGCGCCACGAACCGCCCGGTAAGTCGTCTGTTATTGCTGACCGCCTAAAAATGAGGCAATCGACATGAAGCTGACCCCCAAGCGCGTGCGCTCCGACAGCGCCGCCGCCGCTGTTGCAGCCGTTCAAGCCGTCGCGCTGGGGCCGCTGCCACCGCCCAAGCATGTGAAGCTGCGCCGGGGCGATCGTCCGTTCTGGAACGCGATCGTCACGGCACGGCCGCGCGACACCTGGACGGACTCCGATCTGTGCCTTGCTGCGAGCCTCGCGCGCTGCCAAGCGGACATTGAGACGCTGCAAGCCCTGGTGGACGACGAAGGCTTCCTGATCGAAGGCAAGCCGCACCCGGCCTGTGAGCTACTGGAAAAGGCCACCCGTCGCGCGCTGGCGATCACCCGCGCGATTGCGGTGAACACTGTTGCCACGGTCGGACGGCGAGCAGACATTGCCAACGGTGCCGAGCTGGAACGGCAAGCCCGCGCCGACGCCGCCGAAGATGATTTGATTCCGGGGATTCGGCTAATCAAATGAGTCGCGCCGAGCGGGTGATTCGCTTCGTGGAAACCTACTGCGTGACGCCTGACGGGGCGCACGTCGGCAAACCGCTCAAGCTGGCCGAGTTCCAGAAAGAGTTTATCCGGGCTGTGTATGACAACCCGGCCGGCACCCGTCGTGCCTATTTATCAGTTAGCCGCAAGAACGGAAAAAGTGGACTGGTGGCCGGCCTGCTGCTAGCGCACCTCGTGGGGCCTGAAGCGAAGCTGAACAGTCAAATCGTGTCCGGGGCCATGAGCCGCGATCAGGCCGCGCTCGTGTTCAACCTCGCATCGAAGATGGTTCAACTGTCCCCGAAGCTGTCCAAGCTGGTGAAGATCATCCCGAGCGGCAAGCGGCTGATCGGGCTACCGCTGAACACCGAGTACAGAGCACTCGCTGCCGAGGGCAAGACCGCCCACGGCCTAAGCCCCGTTCTGGCGATCCTCGACGAAACCGGACAGGTACGCGGGCCGCAGTCGGACTTCATCGACGCGATCACCACGGCACAGGGCGCACACGAAGATCCTCTGTTGATCGTCATCAGCACACAAGCTGCAACCGATGCGGACTTGCTCAGTATCTGGCTGGACGATGCCGAACGCTCGAACGATCCCCGGATCGTGTCCCATGTGTATGCGGCACCCGAAGGATGCGACTTGCTCGACGTGGAAGCCTGGAAGGCCGCGAACCCAGCCCTGGGCCTGTTCCGCTCTGAAGACGACTTGCGCGAGCAGATGACGCAGGCGAAGCGGATGCCGAGCATGGAGAACAGCGCGCGTAACCTGCTGCTGAACCAGCGCGTGTCCACCGACGCACCCTTCGTATCGCCGGACGTATGGAAGGCCAACGGCGGGCCTGTGCTGCCGTTTGACGGGCCTGTGTTCGGTGGCCTCGACCTGTCCATGCGGACGGACCTAACCGCCTTCGTGCTGATCGGCCGCGTCAATGGCGTGTGGCACGTACAGCCGACGTTCTGGACACCCGAGAAGGGCCTTCTCGACCGCGAACGCAAGGACCGCAGCCCCTACACCACCTGGGAGCGCCAGGGCTTCCTGAAGACCACACCGGGCCGAACGGTCGATTACGCCTTCGTCGCTGCCGACATCGCCAGGATATGCGCCGGCCTGGAGGTGCAAGGCATCGCCTATGACCGATGGCGGATTGATCTGCTGCGCCAGGAGTTCGAGAAGATCGGCGCCGACCTTCCCCTGGTCGAATGGGGCCAGGGCTTCAAGGACATGGCACCGGCTCTAGACGCCCTGGAAGCCGAGCTGCTGAACGGGCGCATTGCCCACGGTGGACATCCTGTCCTGAGCATGTGTGCGGCGAACGCGACCACCGTGAAAGACCCGACAGGCGCGAGGAAGCTGGACAAGTCGCGCGCTACAGGACGGATAGACGGATTGCAGGCGATGGCGCAAGCCTTCGGACTCGCTGCCCGGATTGGCGAAGTGACCGAGCGCGAGGACAGCGCCGTGTTCTTCGTGTGAATGCACCCGAGCCGGACGGGCCGCGTTAGCGGAAACGCCGGACAGGATCAGTCGTGAGTGCCTGTTAAGAAAAACCGCGACAGCCGACAGCGCCCCGACTCCTTTAGATGCACCTGGGGGCGCGTGGTCGGTACGAAGCCCTCGCCTGCGTGATGCTTGCGGGGGCTTCGTCACGTCGGGGCACCCGAGGTGCACTATTTGTGCACTCGCCACCTGACCGACCATGCCAAATGAAAACAGCCGGCTGGGCTTTCGCTCTAACCGGCTGTTTTTACTGCATTTTCTGGTGGGTGCTGACGGGGTCGAACCGCCGACATTCGCCTTGTAAGGGCGACGCTCTACCAACTGAGCTAAGCACCCGCGCTGCAGGCCTAGATAACTGGCCCAGCTGCAAAGCCCGCTAGTTTACTGCATCCTTCAGACCTTTGCCAGCGCGGAATTTCGGCACCTTGGCCGCCTTGATCTTGATGTTCTTGCCAGTGCGCGGATTGCGGCCCGTTCGCGCAGCACGTTCGCCGACGTAAAAGGAGCCGAAACCGACCAGGGTGACCGTATCGTTTTGTTGAAGGGCCTCGGTGACCGCTGCCACAGTTGCGTCGAGAGCACGCGTCGCGTCTGCTTTCGTCATCGATGCCTTCTCCGCAATGCTTGAGATCAGTTCTTGTTTGTTCACTTGAACCCTCCGAATAGGTGCTGCACCAGGACCAGACAGACCCGCGATAGGCGCGGGATTCCGGATCATACGCCACGACTTGCAAACTTCATGTTTTATAGCGCGCTGAATTCGGCACTGTCAACGACGAAGCCGCAACGCCGGGACTGCGTTGCGGCTTCGTCTGCCGGACCCGAAGCTTGCGCCGCGGAAATGGCGCTCAGTGCGCGCGAAGGCTTGCCGCTGCAGAGCCCTTGGCGCCACCGTCGTCCGTTGCCGGCGTCACCGCCGGGGTGCTCTCCTGCGCCTCGGGCAGCGGCTCGGGCTTGCGCTCGAGCGCCAGCTCGAGGACGCGGTCGATCCACTTGACCGGCACGATCTCGATCGCGTTCTTGATGTTGTCAGGAATCTCGGCCAGATCCTTGACGTTCTCCTCGGGAATCAACGCGGTACGGATGCCGCCCCGCACCGCCGCCAGCAGTTTTTCCTTGAGTCCGCCAATCGCGAGCACCTCGCCGCGCAGCGTGATCTCGCCGGTCATCGCCACGTCGCAGCGCACCGGAATGCCGGTCAGCACCGAGACGAGCGCGGTCGAAATGGCGATGCCCGCCGACGGCCCGTCCTTCGGGATCGCACCCTCGGGCAGGTGGATGTGCATGTCACTCTTCTGGTAGAAATCAGGATCGATCCCCAGTGAGCGCGCACGCTTGCGTACCACCGAGAGCGCCGCCTGGATCGACTCCTGCATGACCTCGCCGAGCTTGCCGGTGGTGACCACCTTGCCCTTGCCCGGCAGTTGCACCGCCTCCACCGTGAGCAGTTCGCCACCGACCTCGGTCCACGCCAGCCCGGTGACCTGACCGATCTGGTTTTCCTTCTCCGCCATGCCGAAGCTGAACTTGCGCACACCGAGGAACTTGTCCAGATTCTTCGCATTCACCACGATCTTGGTGTTGCGGCTGCGCAGCACGAGCTGCTTGACCACCTTGCGGCAGATCTTGGAAATCTCGCGCTCAAGACTGCGCACGCCCGCTTCGCGCGTGTAGTAGCGCACGATGTCGCGCAAGGCGTCCTCGGTGACCGACAGTTCGTCACGCTTGAGACCATTGTTCTTCATCTGCTTGGGCAGCAGGTAACGCTGGGCGATGTTGACCTTCTCGTCCTCGGTGTACCCGGACAGGCGGATCACCTCCATGCGGTCGAGCAGCGCCGCCGGAATGTTCAGCGTGTTCGCGGTGGCGACGAACATCACGTCCGACAGATCGAAGTCGACCTCGACGTAGTGATCCTGGAAGGTGTGGTTCTGCTCGGGATCCAGCACCTCGAGCAGCGCCGAGCTGGGGTCGCCACGGAAATCCATGCCGAGCTTGTCGACCTCGTCGAGCAGGAACAGCGGGTTCTTGACCCCGACCTTGCTCATGTTCTGCAGGATCTTTCCCGGCATCGAACCAATGTAGGTGCGACGGTGACCGCGAATCTCGGCCTCGTCACGCACCCCACCGAGGGCCATGCGGATGAACTTGCGGTTGGTGGCTTTGGCGATCGATTGGCCGAGCGAGGTCTTGCCCACGCCCGGGGGGCCGACCAGGCACAGGATCGGCGCCTTGACCTTGTCGACGCGCTGCTGCACGGCGAGGTACTCGAGGATGCGCTCCTTGACCCGCTCGAGCCCGTAGTGATCCTTGTCCAGGACCTTCTCGGCCTCGCCCAAGTCCTTGCTGACGCGCGACTTCTTCTTCCAAGGCAGGCCGATCAGGGTGTCGATGTAGTTGCGCACCACGGTGGCTTCGGCCGACATCGGCGACATCAGGCGCAGCTTCTTGAACTCGGCCTCGGCCTTCGCCAGCGCCTCCTTCGGCATCCCGGCCGCCTTGATCTTCTTGTCCATCTCCTCCAGATCGGCGCCCTCTTCGCCTTCACCGAGCTCCTTCTGGATGGCCTTGACCTGCTCGTTGAGGTAGTACTCGCGCTGGCTCTTCTCCATCTGGCGCTTGACGCGGCCGCGGATACGCTTTTCCACCTGCAGGATGTCGAGCTCGCCCTCGAGCTGTGTCAGCAGCTTCTCGAGGCGCTCGCCGGTGTCGAACATCTCCAGCACTTCCTGCTTCTGTTCGAGCTTGAGCGGCAGGTGGGCGGCGATGGTGTCGGCCAGTCGGCCCGCTTCGTCGATGCCGGCGAGCGAGCTGAGGATCTCGGGGGGAATCTTCTTGTTGAGCTTAACGTACTGGTCGAACTGGGCGATGATCGCGCGCCGCATGGCCTCGAGTTCGTTGTTCCCGGCCTCAACGACCGGCACCGGGCGCACCGTGGCCATGAACACGCTGCGCTCATCCTCGACATGGTCGACATGGGCACGCTGCACGCCCTCGACAAGCACCTTGATCGTGCCATCGGGCAGCTTGAGCATCTGCAGGATGTTGGCGATGCAGCCGATCGAATAGAGGTCCTCGACCGCGGGCTCGTCCTTGGCAGCGGATCTCTGCGCCACGAGGAGGATGCTCTTTCCTGCCTCCATGGCACTCTCGAGCGCCTTGATGCTCTTCGGACGGCCGACGAACAGCGGGATGACCATATGCGGGAACACCACCACGTCGCGCAAAGGCAACAGCGGCATTTCCATCGCTTCATTGGGGAGGTCAGCAGGACCCGACATTTTTTTGTTTCCTCAAGCAAAAGGTCAGGCCCATCTATGGGCGTGACCTGGAAATTCAAGTGGCGGGCTGCGGGCGGTTGTCCTGCGCGCGTGCGCGCGGGACAACGCTACTCAATTGGCGCCCGACACTTTCTGCTGATCGGCGTAGATCAGCAGCGGCTTGCCACCCTCCTCGATCGCCGACTCGTCGACCACGACCTTCTCGACGCCGCTCAGCGTCGGCAGGTCGTACATGATGTCGAGTAATGAGGCCTCGAGGATCGAGCGCAGGCCGCGCGCGCCGGTCCTGCGCTTGATCGCCTTGCGGGCGACCGCGTGCAGCGCCGCCGGGCGGATCTCCAGCTCTACGCCTTCCATCGAGAACAGCTTCTGGTACTGCTTGAGCAGCGCGTTCTTGGGCTCGACAAGGATCTTGATGAGCGCATCCTCATCAAGCTCTTGCAGGGTTGCGACGACGGGCAGGCGGCCGATCAGCTCGGGGATGAGGCCAAACTTGATCAGATCCTCGGGCTCGACCTGGCGGAACGTGTCGGTGAGGTTCTTGCCGTCCTTGCTCTTGACCTCGGCGCCGAAGCCGATCCCGACCTTCTCGGTGCGGTTGCGGATCACCTTCTCCAGACCGTCAAAGGCGCCACCGCAGATGAACAGCACATTGGTCGTGTCGATCTGGATGAAGTCCTGGTTCGGATGCTTGCGCCCGCCTTGCGGCGGGATCGAGGCGACGGTGCCCTCGATCAGCTTGAGCAGCGCCTGCTGCACGCCCTCGCCCGACACATCCCGCGTGATCGAGGGGTTGTCGGCCTTGCGCGAGATCTTGTCGATCTCGTCGATGTAAATGATGCCCTGCTGGGCTTTCTCCACGTCGTAGTCGCACTTCTGCAACAGCTTCTGGATGATGTTCTCGACGTCCTCACCGACGTAGCCGGCCTCGGTCAGCGTGGTGGCGTCGGCCATCACGAAGGGGACGTTGAGCAGGCGCGCGAGCGTCTGCGCGAGCAGGGTCTTGCCCGAGCCGGTGGGGCCGATGAGCAGGATATTGCTCTTGGCCAGCTCGACGTCGTCCTGCTTGGCCTCGACGTGGCGCAGGCGCTTGTAATGGTTGTACACCGCCACGGCCAGGTTGCGCTTGGCCTGCGACTGGCCGATCACGTATTCGTCGAGGATCTTGCAGATCTCGTGCGGTGTAGGCAGCGAGCCCTTGAAGCTCTCGGGATCGGAACTGCCGACGATCTCGTCGCGAATGATGTCGTTGCACAGCTCGATGCACTCGTCGCAGATGAAGACGGAGGGGCCGGCGATCAGCTTGCGCACCTCATGCTGGCTCTTGCCGCAGAACGAGCAGTACAGCAGCTTCTCGCTGCCTGCCTTCTTGTCCGTCATGTGAGGTTCTCCGTAATCAGGTGTCGTCGCGGCTGGTCAGGACCTTGTCCACCAGGCCGTACTCCACCGCGGCCGCGGCAGACATGAAGTTGTCGCGATCGGTGTCCTTCTCGATGCGCTCGATGCTCTGCCCGGTGTGCTTGGCCAGCATGCCGTTGAGGCGCTCGCGCAGGTAGAGGATCTCGCGGGCATGGATCTCGATGTCCGAGGCCTGACCCTGGAAGCCGCCGAGCGGCTGGTGGATCATCACCCGCGAGTTGGGCAGGCAGTAGCGCTTGCCCTTCTCGCCGGCAGCCAGCAGAAAAGCGCCCATGCTCGCCGCCTGGCCGATGCACAGGGTGCTCACATGCGGCTTGACGAACTGCATGGTGTCGTAGATCGCCATGCCGGCGGTCACCGAACCGCCGGGCGAGTTGATGTAGAAGTAGATGTCCTTGTCAGGGTTCTCGGACTCCAGGAACAGCAACTGAGCGACGATCAGGTTGGCGGTGACGTCATTGACCGGGCCGACGAGGAACACCACCCGCTCCTTCAGTAGGCGCGAATAGATATCGTAGGCGCGTTCGCCGCGACCGCTCTGTTCGACCACCATCGGAACCAGGCCGAGACCGACCGGATTCCAGTCGCTGCTGTGCTGCGGTGTTCCTTGCATCATTCGTCAGACCCTCTGCGGCCTCAGGCCGCGTTACCCATCAGTTCATCGAATGCCACTTCCTTGTCGGCGGCATCGGCCTTGGTGCTGACCCAGGCGACGACGTTGTCTTCGATGACGACGGCTTCGGCCTGCGCCAGGCGCTCCGGTTGGGCGTAGTACCAGCGCATCAGCTCCGAGGGGTCTTCGTAGCTCTGCGCCATCTCCTCGACCAGCGCGCGGACCTGCTCGGGCTTGGCGTGCAGCTCGTTCACCTTGACCAGCTCGGCCATGATAAGGCCCAGCTTGACACGGCGCTCGGCCTGTTCGACGAACCAGGACGGATCGACCGGGATGTCCTTGGTCTTGAGACCACGCATCTCGAGATCGCGGCGCGCGTTGTCAGCGAGCTGCTGCGACTCGGCCTGCACCAGCGCCTTCGGCACTTCGATCGGGGTGACGGAGATCAGCGCGTCCATCACCTGCTCCTTCACGCGAGACTGGATGCGGCGCTTGACCTCGCGCTCGAGGTTGGCCTTGACCTCCTCGCGCAGCTTGGCAACATCGCCATCGGCTACGCCAAGCGACTTGGCGAAGTCGGCGTCAACGACCGGCAGCACCGGCTCTTCCACCGTCTTCACGGTGATCTCGAACTGGACCGGTTGACCCGCCAGATGCTGGGCGTGGTAATCGGCCGGAAAGGTCATGTCAAAGGCCTTGCCCTCGCCCGCCTTGAGACCGAGCACGGCGGTCTCGAAATCCTTCAGCATTGCGCCGGCGCCGATCACGAACGGGAAGTCCTGCGCCTGGCCGCCCTCGAAGACTTCGCCATCCTTGCGACCGGTGAAATCGATCACGACGCGATCGCCCTCAGCCGCGGCGCGATCGACGGGCGCGAAGGTGGTGCGCTGCTTGCGGAGCACCTCGAGCGTCTTGTCAACTTCGGCATCGCCGATCGTCAGCGTCGGCCGCTCGATCTTCTGGGTCGCCAGGTCTCCAATCGTCACGTCCGGGTAGACCTCGAACACGGCGGTGAATTCAAGCGTGCCTTCACCTTGCGCTTCCTTGGGTTCGATCTTCGGGTAACCGGCCACGCGCAGGCCCTGCTCGCGCACCTTCTCACCGAACGCCTTCTCGACGGCAGCGCCGACGGCTTCGCCACGCGCCTGCCCCCCGTGCGTCTGGGCAACGATCTTCATCGGCACCTTGCCCGGGCGGAAACCCGGCATCTTCACCGTGCGCGCCATGCGCTTGAGGCGGGCATCCACCTCCTTCTCGATGTCCGCCAGTGCAACGGCGATGTCGATACGGCGCTCCAGCGCGCTCGGGGTTTCCTGGTTGTGCTCCATTAAGTCGATCCTGAGAAGTCAATAGGTCCGTTCCCGCCCACTGCGGCACGCCCCCGGAAGACGCCCGAGCACACACCGCGCCAGCGTGAACACGTTGAACGAAGAGCGGGATTCTAGCACAGCACCTGCAGCGCGCCGGACGCCTTATCACGGGTGAGAAAATCGACACACTTGACCACAAATAAAGGCCCATCAGGACTGGAACTCGCCCCCCGCTCGCTGTTCTCATGTACAGACCCGGCAACTGCTAGCCAACGAGCCGGGCGGAGCCGCGAAGACGGCATTTGCAAGATCACCGAATGTTGCGGCAAGCTTTTTCCCACGCCGCATCAGGCTCGCACAGGAGACACCCCATGAGCATCTTCAATGCCTATCAGGCGCGCTTCGAGGCTGCCCGCGAGGAGGAGATGTCCCTCCAGGACTACCTCGAGTTGTGTCGCGCCGACCGCATGGCCTACGCCACTGCCGCCGAGAGGATGCTCTCCGCCATCGGCGAGCCCGAACTGGTCGACACCCGGCTCGACCCGCGGCTGTCGCGCATCTTCTCCAACAAGATCATCAAGCTCTACCCGGCCTTCCGCGATTTCTACGGCATGGAGGAGGTCATCGAGAATATCGTGTCCTACTTCCGCCACGCCGCCCAGGGCCTGGAAGAGAAGAAGCAGATCCTCTACCTGCTCGGCCCGGTGGGCGGCGGCAAGTCCTCGCTCGCCGAGAAACTCAAGAGCCTGATCGAGCACGTGCCCTTCTACGCGATCAAGGGTTCGCCGGTGCATGAGTCGCCGTTGGGCCTGTTCAACGCGGCCGAGGATGCCCACATCCTCGAGGGCGACTTCGGCATCCCGCGCCGTTATCTCAACACCATCATGAGCCCGTGGGCGGTCAAGCGCCTGCATGAATTCGGCGGGGACATCACCAAGTTCCGCGTGGTCAAGCTCAGCCCCTCGGTGCTCAAGCAGACCGCGGTGGCCAAAACCGAGCCCGGCGACGAGAACAACCAGGACATCTCGTCCCTGGTCGGCAAGATCGACATCCGCAAGCTCGAGCAGTTCTCGCAGGACGACCCGGACGCCTACAGCTACTCCGGCGGCCTGTGCCTGGCCAACCGCGGCCTGCTCGAATTCGTCGAGATGTTCAAGGCCCCGATCAAGGTGCTGCACCCGCTGCTGACCGCCACCCAGGAAGGCAACTACAAGGGCACCGAGGGCTTCGGCGCGATCCCCTTCGACGGCATCGTGATGGCGCACTCGAACGAGTCCGAGTGGGTCGCGTTCAAGAACAACAAGAACAACGAGGCCTTCCTTGACCGCATCTACACGGTCAAGGTGCCCTACTGCCTGCGCGTGTCGGACGAGATCCGCATCTACGAGAAGCTGCTGGTGCACAGCTCGCTGTCGGAAGCGCCCTGCGCCCCGGACACGCTGAAGATGATGGCGCAGTTCGCCGTGCTGTCGCGCCTGAAGGAGCCGGAGAACTCGAGCATCTACTCGAAGATGCGCGTCTATGACGGCGAGAACCTCAAGGACACCGACCCCAAGGCCAAGAGCTATCAGGAGTACCGCGACTACGCCGGCGTCGACGAGGGCATGACGGGCTTGTCTACGCGCTTCGCCTTCAAGGTGCTGTCCAAGGTGTTCAACTTCGACCACCGCGAGGTCGCCGCCAACCCGGTGCATCTGATGTACGTGCTGGAGCAGCAGATCGAGGCCGAGCAATACCCGGCCGAGGCAGAGGCGCGCTACATGGGCTTCATCAAGGAGTACCTGGCGCCGCGCTACGCCGAGTTCATCGGCAAGGAGATCCAGACCGCCTACCTCGAGAGCTACTCCGAGTACGGCCAGAACATCTTCGACCGCTACGTGATCTACGCCGACTTCTGGATCCAGGACCAGGAGTTCCGCGACCCCAACACCGGCGAGATTCTCGACCGCGCGGCGCTCAACGAGGAGTTGGAGAAGATCGAGAAGCCGGCCGGCATCAGCAACCCGAAGGACTTCCGCAACGAGGTGGTGAACTTCGTGCTGCGCGCCCGCGCCAAGCACGACGGCCGCAACCCGAGCTGGACCTCCTACGAGAAGCTGCGCGCGGTGATCGAGAAGAAGATGTTCTCCAACACCGAGGACCTGCTGCCGGTCATCAGCTTCAACGCCAAGGCCAGCGCCGACGAGCAGAAGAAGCACCAGGACTTCGTCGATCGCATGATCGACAAGGGCTACACCGAGAAGCAGGTGCGACTGCTGTGCGAGTGGTACCTGCGCGTGCGCAAGTCGTCGTAAGGCTGCCACAGGGGCGCGGCGGGGCCGGATGCCTCGCCCGCCCGGGGCATGGCACAGGGAGGAGATATGGTCCGCATCATCGACCGACGCTTCGACAGCAAGAACAAGAGCGCGGTCAACCGCCAGCGCTTCATGCGCCGCTTCAAGCAGCAGATCCGCAAGGCGGTGTCTGAGGCCATTCACGGTCGTTCCATCCGTGACCTGGACAACGGCGAGCAGATCTCCATCCCCGCTCGCGACCTCTCCGAGCCCTCGCTGCATCACGGCAAGGGCGGTGTCTGGGAGCAGGTCTTTCCGGGCAACGACCAGTTCAGCACCGGCGACCGCATCAATCGCCCGCTGGGCGGCAGCGGGGGCTCGGGCAAGGGCAAGGCGAGCAACGAGGGCGAGCACGAAGACGATTTCGTCTTCCAGCTCTCGCGCGAGGAGTTCCTCGACCTCTTCTTCGAGGACCTCGAGCTGCCGCGCCTGGTACGCACCCAACTCGCCAAGGTCACCGACTACAAGACCCAGCGCGCCGGCTTCAAGTCCGATGGGACGCCGGCCAACATCAACATCATCCGCTCGATGCGGGGTGCGCTCGGGCGCCGGCTGGCGCTCGGCTCACCCTACAGCGCACGCATCCGCGAGCTGCAGCAGGCGCTCGAGGATGCGCTGGCCGGCGGCGGCGAGGACAGCGATGAGGTGCGAGCCCTGCGCGAAGAGCTCGGTGCGCTGCGTGCCAAGGTCGAGCGCATTCCCTTCATCGACAGCTTCGATCTGCGCTACAACAACCGCATCAAGGTGCCGCGACCGACCACCCAGGCGGTGATGTTCTGCGTGATGGACGTCTCCGGCTCGATGGACGAGGAGCGCAAGTCGATCGCCAAGCGCTTCTTCATGCTGCTGTACCTGTTCCTGACCCGCAGCTACGAGCACATCGAAGTCGTCTTCATTCGTCATCACACCGTGGCAAAGGAGGTCGACGAGGACGAATTCTTCCACTCGCGCGAGTCGGGCGGCACCGTGGTGTCGAGCGCCCTGGTGATGATGCGCGACATCCTGCGCGAGCGCTACGCCAACGGCCAGTGGAACATCTACGGCGCCCAAGCCTCGGATGGCGACAACTGGGACAACGATTCGCCGATCTGCGGCCGCCTGCTGAACAACGAGATCCTGCCCTGGTGCCAGTATTTCGCCTACATCGAGATCACCGCCGGCGAGCCGCAGAACCTGTGGCGCGAGTACGCCAAGCTCAGCGGCGAACACGACAACTTCGCCATGCAGCGCATCGAGTCGCCGGCCGACATCTACCCGGTGTTCCGCGAACTGTTCAAGAAGACCATCGCATGAATGCCATGACGACCCTGGAAAGCCGCAAGCACAGGAAGGCGCCGCTGCCCAGCGGCTCGGAATGGACCGCCGAGGCAATCGAGCGCTACAACAGCGAGATCGCCCGCGTGGCGGCCGAGTTCGGCCTCGACATCTACCCGGTGCAGATCGAGGTCATCACCGCCGAGCAGATGATGGATGCCTACGCCTCGGTGGGCATGCCGGTCAACTACCATCACTGGTCCTTCGGCAAGCACTTCCTCGCCACCGAAAAGGGCTACAAACGCGGTCAGATGGGCCTGGCCTACGAGATCGTGATCAACTCCAACCCCTGCATCGCCTACCTGATGGAGGAGAACACGCTGACGATGCAGGGCCTGGTCATCGCCCATGCCGCCTACGGCCACAACAGCTTCTTCAAGGGCAATTACCTGTTCCGCTCGTGGACCAATGCCGACGCGATCATCGACTACCTGGTGTTCGCGCGCAATTACGTCACCCAGTGCGAGGAGCGGTACGGCGAAGAGGCGGTCGAGCTGCTGCTCGACTCCTGCCACGCCCTGATGAACCTCGGCGTCGATCGCTACAAGCGCCCGCCCAAGCTGTCGCTGGCGAAGGAAAAACTGCGCCAGCAGGAACGCGAGGAATACCTGCAGAGCCAGGTCAATGACCTGTGGCGCACGCTTCCGGTGCACGACACCCGGCCCGGCCCCAAGCAGGAACAGCGCTTCCCGCCCGAGCCGGAAGAGAACCTGCTCTACTTCATCGAGAAGAACGCGCCGCTGCTCGAGCCCTGGCAGCGCGAAGTCGTGCGCATCGTGCGCAAGATCGCGCAGTACTTCTTCCCCCAGCGCCAGACCCAGGTCATGAACGAGGGCTGGGCCACCTTCTGGCACTACACCCTGCTCAACACGCTCTACGACGAAGGCCTGGTCGCAGACAGCTTCATGCTGGAGTTCCTGCAGTCGCACACCAACGTGGTGTATCAGCCGCCCTACAACAGTCGCTGGTTCAGCGGACTGAACCCCTATGCGCTCGGCTTCGCCATGTGGCAGGACATCCGCCGCATGTGCGAGCACCCGGACGACGAGGATCGGCGCTGGTTCCCCGAGATCGCCGGCAGCAACTGGCTCGAGACCTTCGACTTCGCGATGCGCAACTTCAAGGACGAGAGCTTCATCGCGCAATACCTGTCGCCCAAGGTGATGCGCGACTTCCGTCTGTTCGCCGTGCTCGATGACGACCGCAAGGACAAGCTGGAGGTCTCCGCCATACACGACGACAGCGGCTATCGGCGCGTGCGCGAGATCCTCTCCGACCAGTACAACCTCGGCGCACGCGAACCCAACGTGCAGGTGTGGAACGTCGATCTGCGCGGCGACCGCTCGCTGACCCTGCGCCACCAGCCCTATCACCGTCGCCCGCTCGCCGACAGCACCGACGAGGTGCTGCGACACGTCGCCCGCCTATGGGGCTTCACGGTCCGCCTGGAAGCCGTCGGCGACGATGGCAGCGTCGAACTGAGCAACGAGATCCGCCCCGAAAAGCCCCGCCCCGGTTACTGACGCACCGCAGCGCATCCGCCAGACCACCGAGGCAGTAGAATCCGGGCTCACTTCTGGGAGTCTTCGCATGTTCAGCCCCTTGCGGCCCATCTATCCCGTCGCCGGCATCCGCGCCATCGAGAACAAGCTCATCCCCAGCGCCCGCCCGCCCCTGATGGAACGGGCCGGGCGGGCGGCCGCCGAGGATGCGGTGCGCCTGATCATGGACCGCCCCGGCCCCATCCTTGTCGCTTGCGGCCCCGGCAACAACGGTGGTGACGGTTTCGTCATGGCGCGCCAGCTCGCCCAGGCCGGGCGCGAGGTGATCGTCGCCTTCTGCGCAACGGCCGACAGGTTGCCGGCCGAGGCAGCCAAGGCGCACGCGGATTACGTCGCCGCCGGTGGTACCGTCGTGTCCGACCTGCCGGCGGCGCCGGCCAACGGCTGGGCGCTGGTGGTCGACGCCCTGTTCGGCATCGGCCTCGTTCGTCCAGTCGAAGGCCGCTACGCCAGCTGGATCAACACCCTGAACGCCCAGCCGGCGCCCCGCATGGCACTTGACGTGCCCAGCGGGCTCAATGCCGATTCGGGCGAGCCGCTCGGCGCCACCTTCTGCGCCACCCACACCACCACCTTCATCGCGCTCAAGCCTGGCCTGCTCACCAATGATGGTCCGGACTATTGCGGCGAAATCAGCGTCCAGCGCATCGACATCGACGCCGAGGCCTGGCTGCCCGCAAGCGGCCACGCCATCGCACCCTCGCTCTTTCGCGGCCTGCTGCGGCCGCGCCCGCGCAACACGCACAAGGGCATCTACGGCGACGCAGGCATCCTCGGCGGCAACACGGGCATGGTGGGTGCCGCCTTGCTCGCCGGCCGTGCGGCGCTCTGGCTCGGGACCGGGCGCGTGTATGTCGGCCTGCTCGACGAGCATGGGCCGGCGGTCGACCTCGTCCGGCCCGAGCTGATGCTGCGCCACGCGCGCAGCCTGCCCGAGCGGCTCAGCGCCCTGGCCGTGGGCCCCGGTCTCGGCACCCAGGCGGCATCCGAAGGACTGCTCGCCGCCGCCCTCGAGCGAGAGATCCCGCTCGTGCTCGATGCCGACGCGCTCAACCTGATCGGTACCGACCCTGGCCTCAGCGCGGCGCTGGGCGCCCGCCAGGCCCCCAGCCTGCTGACCCCCCATCCGGCCGAGGCTGCGCGCATGCTCGGCTGCGACACCGCCAGCGTGCAGCGCGACCGCCTGCGCGCCGCACTGGAGATCGCGCGCCGCTACCAGGCGCTGGTCGTGCTCAAGGGCTGCGGCAGCATCATCGCCACCGCGGACGGGCGCTGGTTCATCAACGGCAGCGGTCACCCCGGCATGGCCAGCGCCGGCATGGGCGACGTTCTCACCGGCCTCACCGTCGGCCTGCTCGCCCAGGGCTGGCCCCCCGAGTCGGCCCTGATCGCCGCGGTGCACCTGCACGGTGCGGCAGCCGATCGGCTCGCGCGCGAAGGTATCGGCCCCGTCGGCCTCACCGCCAGCGAGACCATCGACGCGGCGCGGGGCGTCTTCAACGGCTGGCTGATCGAGGCGCAGCGACCGCCCCGCAACGCCGCCCCACGCACCCCGCGGTGAGTGCAGCGGGCGCCGCCCCGGCTGCGGCCTGGGCCAGGTGCTAGAATCCGCCCCTGTCCTCCTCTCGTGGCCGCCACCATGCTCTCCGAACAGCTCCGCGTCGAAATCCAGCGCAACATCGCAGCCTCGCTCGCCGAGGACATCGGCACCGGCGACCTCACGGCGAGGCTGATCGCCCCCGAGACCGAAGCGCGCGGCCGGGTCATCACCCGCGAGGACGCCATCATCTGCGGCACGGCCTGGTTCGACGCCGCCTTCGCCGCGCTCAGCCCCGCAGCCGTCGTACACTGGCACGTCAAGGACGGCGACCGCGTCCAGCCTGGCGAGGTGCTGTGCGAGATCCTCGCCCGCGCCCGCGTGCTCCTGACCGCCGAGCGCACCGCGCTCAACTTCCTCCAGTTGCTGTCGGGCACGGCCACGGTGACGCGGCGCTTCGTGGATGCGGTCGAAGGCACGAAGGCGCGCATCGTCGATACCCGCAAGACCCTCCCCGGCCTGCGCCTGGCGCAGAAATACGCGGTCGCGATAGGGGGCGGCACCAATCACCGCGTCGGTCTCTACGACGGCATCCTGATCAAGGAGAACCACATCATCGCCGCCGGCGGCATCCACGAGGTGGTGGAGCAGGCACGCCTGATCGCACCCTCCAACGTCTTCATCGAGGTCGAGGTCGAGACCCTCGAGCAGTTGGAGGAGGCACTCGATGCCGACGTCACGATGATCCTGCTCGACAACATGAGCCTGGAACAGATGCGCGAGGCCGTCGCCATCACCGCCGGCCGTGCGGAGCTCGAAGCCTCGGGCGGCGTGAACCTGGAACGCGTGCGGGCCATCGCCGAGACGGGTGTCGACCGCATCTCGATCGGCACCCTGACCAAGGACGTACGCGCACTCGATCTGTCGCTGCGGCATATCGAGGAATGAGCCCGCAGGCCGGCCTCGGGCGCGCATGACCATGACCACCCCTGTGCCCCACTGGCCCGACGTCCCCGCCTGCTATGGCTGGCTGTCGCTCGACGCGCGTGGCAACTGGCGCCTGAAGGAAGAGCGCATCGCCCACCCGGGGCTGATCGCCTTTCTCAACGCCCACTACGCGCATGACGCCGAGGGTAACTGGCTCGTCAACAACGGTCCGCAGCGCGTCTATGTGCGCCTCGAACGCGCCCCGCTGGTGCTGCGCCTGCAGCCCGACGGCCGCCTGTCGAGCCATACCGGGCGCGCCGTCACACCCCGCGCGCCCGTATGCATCGACGAGGAAGGCTGCGTCGTCCTTGCCACCGATGCCGGACCGGGCGTGGTCGATGATCGCGATCTCGCGAGCTTCGTTGCCGAACTGCGCGATGGGCAGGGCCAGCCCGCCAGCGACGAAACGCTGCTCGCCACCCTCACCGGCACCGCCGTCGAGGCGCTGTTCTGGCGCGGGCACAGGCTCGTCGCCTGCCCGCGGAGCGCGCTTGCGGCCCGCTTCGGTTTTCAGCTCGATCCCCAGGCCGCAGACGCCGCTGCCGGGCCGCGCGGCAGCGCTTGACGGCCACCCGGGGGTCGCGGCTATAATCCGCGCCCTCGTGCAGCACCGCCGGCAAGCAACACGCTGGCGCCACTGAAAGGCTGTTGCGCGGGAATGCCTTGGTGGTGAAATTGGTAGACACGCTATCTTGAGGGGGTAGTGGCGAAAGCCGTGCGAGTTCGAGTCTCGCCCAAGGCACCATCTCCCGGCCGTTCGGCCGAGAGTCCTTCCGCCAGAAAGTCGATCAGCATCCGCACCCGATGCGGCACATGGCGATTGCTCGGCAACACCGCGAAAATGCCCAGTTCGGGCGGCGCAAAGGCGTCGAGGATCGCTTCGACCTTGCCGCTGGCAAGCGCCTCTTCCGCGATGAAATCCGGCTGCACCGAAATCCCCAGGCCGCGAATCGTGGCTTCCATCAGCGCATCGCCGTTGTTGGCATTGAGGCGACAGCGCGGCGTATGGTTCTCAGCCCGACCATCGACGCTGAAGCGCCATGGCTGACTGCCCGATCGCGTCATGTAACCCAGGCAGTCGTGGTGCGCGAGCTCGCGCGGATACTGCGGCCGGCCATGTTGCGACAGGTAGGCGGGCGCGGCGACCACGAGCAGACGGCAGCTTGCCAGGCGGCGCACGATGTCGCCGGGCTCGAGCTCCGCAGTGATGCGGATCGCCAGCTCGAAGCCCTCCTCGATCAGGTTCACCTTGCGGTCGGCATACTCCGTGTCCAGCCCGACCTCGGGGTAGCGTTGCGAGAAGTCGAGCAAGAGCGGCGTCAGCCGGCGCAGCCCGAAGCTCAGCGGCAGACTCAGGCGAATCCTCCCGCGCGGCGTGGCGTGCTCCTGGGCGACATCGGCCTCGGCAACCTCGACCAGATTCAGGATCACCCGGCAGCGTTCGAGGAAGGCCGTACCGGCCGAACTCAAGGTCAGACGGCGGGTGCTGCGCTCCATGAGCTTGACCCCCAGATGGGCCTCGAGCGCAGCAATCTTGCGCGTCACGACCGAGCGCGCGATGCCCAGCTGCTGCGCGACCATCGAGAAACTGCCGGTCTCGGCCACGCGGACAAAGAGCTGCATTGCGTCCAAGCGGTCCATTGTTGTCATTCCTGCAACAGAAATGTCTTGATTGTGCGGTATCCGGGATTACGCGCGGGGCCTATAGTGGATTTAACGCGATTCACCCCGAACCGACATGCCCTCCAGCCTGCCCTCCCTGTTCGTCCCTCACGGCTCACCCCTGTTCGCCCTGCGCCCGGGCGCGGCCGGCGCTGCCATGGCTGAAACCGCTCGGCGCCTGCCGCAGCCCCGCGTCGTGGTCGTCGTCAGCGCCCATTGGGACACCACGGTGCCAACCGTCGGTTCTGCTGGGCGGCCGGAGACGATTCACGACTATTACGGCTTTCCAGCCAAGCTCTACCGCCTGCGCTACCCCGCCACCGGCTGCCGCGAAGCGGCCGAGGAAGTAGTGCAGACCCTCCTCGCCGCCGGCCTGGCGGTCGAGCGCGATGCGGTGCGTGGCCTCGACCATGGCGCCTGGATCCCGCTACGGACCATGTTTCCGGACGCCGATGTTCCGGTCGTGCCGTTGTCGATCCAGAGCCACGGCGGGCCCGCCGCGGCCTGGCAACTGGGGCGCAGTCTCGCGCCACTGGTCGAACGGGGCTTCCTGATCCTAGCCTCCGGCAACCTGACCCACAACCTGGCCGATTTCCGCTTCGGCGACGCGGGCAGGGCGGACACGCCCCCCTATGTCCGCCGCTTCGCCGACTGGTTCGGCGATCGCCTGTCGGCCGGCGACATCCCCGCCATCCTCGACTATCGCCAGCAGGCACCGGACGCCGCCCGCGCCCACCCGAGCGACGAGCACCTGCTCCCACTGTACGTGGCCCTCGGTGCGGCGGGTGAGCGCCCCTCAGCCCGGCGCCTACACGCAGGCATCGACGACCGTGTGCTGGCCATGGATATCTTCGCCTTCGAACAGGGAGTGCCCGCATGACGCCCGCCGTCCGCTACACCGCCACGGCGAAGCTGCTGCACTGGCTGATGGCGATCCTGATCCCGGCCGCGATGGCACTGGGCATGTATGTGGAAGGCCTGCCCTTCTCGCCCGAGAAGCTCAAGCTGATCTCGTGGCACAAGTGGGCCGGCGTGACGCTCTTCATGCTCGCCCTGCTGCGCCTGGGCTGGCGCTTGTTCCACCCGCCTCCGCCGCTGCCCGCGAGCATGTCGCCCATGCTGCGTTTTGCGGCCCATGCGGGCCACCTGCTGCTTTACGTCCTGATGCTGGCGATTCCGCTCACCGGCTGGCTGATGAGTTCGGCCAAGGGTGTGCCCACCGTGTGGTTCGGCATACTCCCGATCCCCGACCTGCTGGCGAAGGACGAAGCGCTCGGCAAGCTGCTGCAGGTCACCCACAAGTACCTCAACTGGCTGCTCGCCGCCACGCTTGCCGGTCACGTCGCGGCCGCGCTGAAGCACCACTTCGTCGACCGCGACGACATCCTCAGGCGCATGCTCCCCGGCAACGCCGACAAGCAGCGCCGGTGAGCCTTACTGCGGCGTGACGCGCTCGGTGATGAAGCGCTTGATCGCATCGACATCGGGCGCCATCACCGTCACCCGCTGCGGCAGCTTCTCGATGCCCTCGAGGTCGGCCGGGCGCTCGGGCTCACGGCCGAGCGCCTCGACGATGGTCTCGGAGAACTTCACCGGCAAGGCGGTCTCCAGCACCAGCAGCGGCACGCCCGCCCGCAACTCGGCCGCATGTTGCCAGGCCACCTTCACGCCGTCGGCGGTGTGAGTATCGATCATCACGCCATACTGCTCGAACACCTTGCGGATCGTCGCCAGGCGATCGGCGTGGCTGCTCGCGCCCGAGATGAAGCCGAAGTCGGCGATGCGCGCGAATTCGGCCGACGCCGACAGATCGAAGGGACGCCCGGCGTCGACCTCGGCCCACAGCGCGGCGACCCTCTGCGGGTCGCGACCGACCAGGTCGTAGACGAAGCGCTCGAAGTTTGACGCCTTCGAGATGTCCATCGACGGGCTCGAGGTGACATGCGTCTCGGCCGCCTTGCGCGGACGATAGATGCCGGTGCGGAAGAACTCGTCAAGCACGTCGTTCTCGTTGGTGGCGAGGATCAGCCGCGCCACCGGCAGGCCCATCTGGCGCGCAATGTGGCCGGCGCAGATGTTGCCGAAGTTGCCCGAGGGCACGCAGAAGGCGACCTGCTCGTCGTTGCTCTTCGTGGCCCCGAAATAGCCCTTGAAGTAGTAGACGATCTGCGCGGCCACGCGCGCCCAGTTGATCGAATTGACCGCGCCGATCTTGTGCGCGGCCTTGAAGCCGTGGTCATTGGAGACCGCCTTCACGATGTCCTGGGCATCATCGAACATGCCGGTGACGGCGATGTTGAAGATGTTGTCGTCCTGCAGCGAATACATCTGCGCGCGCTGGAAGGCGCTCATCTTGCCGTGCGGCGAGAGCATGAACACGCGCACGCCCTGCTTGCCGCGCATCGCGTACTCGGCGGCCGACCCGGTGTCGCCCGAGGTGGCACCGAGGATGTTGATCGTCTCGCCGCGCCTCGCCAGCACGTACTCGAACAGGTTGCCGAGCAACTGCATCGCCATGTCCTTGAAGGCGAGCGTGGGGCCGTTGGACAGTTCGAGCAGGCCGAGTCGCCCCTCTTCCAGCCAATGCACCGGCGTGATCTCGCCGGCATCGTCGCCCGCGCGCACGTGGCAATAGACCTCGGCCGTGTAGGTCTTGTCGCAGATGGCCTTGAGGTCGGCGGGCGGGATGTCGGTGATGAACTTCGAGAGGATTGCGAAGGCCAGCTCGGCGTACGAGAGGCCGCGCCAGGCATCGAGTTCGGCGCGGCTCACCTGCGGATAACGCTCGGGCAGGTAAAGACCGCCGTCCGGCGCAAGGCCACCGAGCAGGATGTCGCAGAATTCGGGGTTGGCGGGCTGACCGGCATGGCCACGGGTGGAGATGTACTTCACGAGGCAGTCCTTGAAATTGGAATCGTCGGCAGGCGGAGGGCCCCCACCGATGCGCGAAGCCGTGATTCTAACGAATCACGCCCGCGCACCGCACCCAATCGCCGTGGATGGCTACAATGGCTTCACCCACAACCGATCGGAGAGCACCCATGAACCTCGGCAACCTACTTGGTCAGATTCTGCAGCAGGGCATGGCCGGACAAGGCCGCTCGCGGCTCGAACACGCAGCAGGCCCGGGTGGCATCGGTGACCTGCTTGGCGCAGTGCTGGGTGGACAGACCGGCGCAACGAGCGGGCGCGCGGGCGGTGGCGGGCTAGGAGATCTTCTCGGTGCCGCGCTCGGTGGTGGCCGTGGCGCCGGCGGTGCGGGGCTGGACGATCTGTTGGGTGGCATGCTCGGTCAGCGCTCAGCCGCGCCCGCTGCTGGCGCAGGTGCGGGGGGACTGGGCGACTTGCTGGGGGGGCTGCTCGGCGGCGGGCGCAGCGCGTCCGGCGCGCAAGGACAGGGCAGCAGTGCGGCGATGGGGCTGCTGGCAACGATCGCACTCGCGGCGTTCAAGAACTGGAGCACCAAGCGCGCCTCGATGGCCGGCCTGACGGCGGGCGATGTATCGGCCCAGGAACTGTCGTCGATGACGGCGCCCGACACCGAGGCGCTGATCCTGCGCGCGATGATGTCGGCAGCGAAGGCGGATGGCGAGGTGGACGAGGCCGAGATCCAGCGCATCGTCGGCAAGCTCAGCGATGACGGCGTCAGTGCCGAGGAAAAGCGCTTTCTGATGGACGAGCTTCGCCGCCCGCTCGACCTGCAAGGCCTGATTGCCGAGGTGCCGAATCCGCTGGTGGGCGCCGAGGTCTATGCCGCCTCGCTGCTCGCGATCGATATCGACACCCCGGCTGAGGTCGCCTACCTGCGCCAGCTTGCACAGCGACTCGGACTGGACCCCGACACCGTCAGCCGCCTGCACCAGATCACCGGCGCGACGCCGGTCTGACGCGCAGCGATGGACGCCCCCTCGTCCATGCGGGCCGAATGGCCGAAGGGGCGCGGCGAAGCCTGACCCGCCTCAGCTCGTCTCGAGCCTGAAGCCCACCTTGAGCGTGACCTGGAAGTGCGCAACCTTGCCATCGACGACATGGCCGCGCGTCTCCAGAACCTCGAACCAGTCGATGTGGCGAATGCTTTCGGCCGCCGTCTCGATGGCGTTCTGAATCGCATCATCGGTGCCCTTGGTCGACGAGCCGACCAATTCGATCATCTTGTACACATGGCTGGACATGGTGTTCTCCCGGTGGTCGATTAAGCGCAGCAGTCTCAGGCTGGCGGCCGCTCCCGCTTCGCCTCTTCGCAGGGCCCCTCGCTCAACGCCTCTTGCGAACCCCGCGCCCCCGCCTCGCACTCGAAGCGACGCACGGCCGCCCGGTAACCGCGGATGCCCAGTACGGCGATGCCGAGGAGGATGAGTGCGAAGGTGATGAGTTTGAAGGTCATGGAAGGCCGTGCGGGTCCAGCGAGACGGTTGGGGACGGAGCCAGGCTGCTCCATGCCGCCCTGCAAGTGTAGCCGGTCGCACCGCGCTCCGCTCGCGGCGCCCTCAGGCCTTCGGGCTCAGTCCGTGGCGCTCCAGCCAGTCGGCCCGCTCCCGCCAGCGTTGTGCCTTCTCGGGTGCCAGTCCGACCGCCGCGGCGATGCGGCGCAAGGCAAGCGGATCGGGGCGGTGCGCGATTACCGTATCCCAGTAATCCGCGAGCGTGAGCCAGGGATTGGGCCGCTCCTCGAGCTCGATCAGATCACCGACGGCGACCTCACCGGGCGTCAGCACCGCGTAATACCAGCCGGTCACGCCGGCCGCCTCGACGAAGCGCGACGCGTCATCCACCTTCAGGCGGCGGTCGATCTTCCAGCAGGGCGAACGCGGCTGGCTCACTTGCACGCGGGCTTGACCGATGCGAAAGATGTCACCGACATGGACCTCGTGCTCGGTGAGGCCGTGCGTGCTGATGTTCTCGCCCAGCACGCCCGCGCCGAGCAGGGCCGCGCATTGCGGCCATTGCGCGGCAAGGACCGCGTAATGCTCGACCGGATAATGGTGCAAGGCCTTCCAGGGACCGCCGTGGTGACGCAGATCACCTTGCTCGTCGCCCTCCAGCCCGGTGGCGGTCAGGCGCAACGCACCTTCCACGGCGGTCTTGTGAATTGCCGTCGGCTCACCCTCGGGCAGCATCGGCCGTACCCGACCGGTGAAGATCTGATCGATGACGGTCTTCATGCCTCTCCTCCCCGGCGCCGCTCCATCGCGCCCGGCGATGCAGTTGACGAAAAAGGCCGCTCCAGCGGGAACGGCCCTGGTCGCGGTTTCAGCCCGGGATCACAGGCTTTCCATGCGCAGCTTGGTCACCTTGCCCTGCACCACCGGCAAGGCCTCGATCTTGCTGATCGCGGCATTGGCATTGCGCTCCACCGTCTGGTGGGTGAGCAGGATGATGTCGGTGTGGGTCTCGCCCTCGGCCGCTTCCTTCTGGATCAGGGCCTCGATCGAGATGTCGCTGTCGGCCAGGATGCGGGTGATGTCAGCGAGCACGCCCGGCTTGTCGGCCACACACATGCGCAGATAGTAGGAGGTGACGACCTCCTCGATCGGCAGCACCGGCAGGTCCTGCACCTGATCGGGCTGGAAGGCCAGGTGCGGCACCCGGTGCTCGGGGTCGGCGGTATGCAGGCGGGTGACATCGACCAGGTCGGCGATGACAGCCGAAGCCGTGGGCTCGGCGCCGGCGCCCTTGCCGTAGTAGAGCGTGGCGCCGACCGCATCGGCCTGCACCAGCACCGCATTCATCGCACCCTCGACGTTGGCGATCAGGCGCTTGGCCGGGATCAGGGTCGGATGCACGCGCAACTCCACGCCGGCGTCGCGCATGCGGGCGATGCCGAGCAGCTTGATGCGGTAACCGAGTTGCTCCGCGTAGCCGATATCGACCGAGTCGAGCTTGCTGATGCCCTCGATGTAGGCCTTGTCGAACTGCATCGGGACACCGAAGGCGATCGCGCTCATGATTGTCGCCTTGTGGGCGGCATCCACGCCCTCGATGTCGAAGGTCGGGTCGGCTTCTGCGTAGCCGAGCGCCTGCGCTTCCTTCAGCACCTCGGCGAAGGGCAGGCCCTTGTCGCGCATCTCGGACAGGATGAAGTTGGTCGTGCCGTTGATGATGCCCGCCAGCCATTCGATGCGGTTGGCGGTCAGGCCCTCGCGCAACGCCTTGATGATGGGGATGCCACCGGCGACCGCCGCTTCGAAGGCCACCATCACGCCTCTCGCTTGCGCCGCGGCGAAGATTTCGTTGCCATGCACCGCGAGCAGCGCCTTGTTGGCGGTGACCACGTGCTTGCCGTTCTCGATCGCCTTGAGCACCAGCTCCTTGGCCACGCCGTAGCCGCCAATGAGCTCGACCACGATGTCGATCTCGGGATCGGTGACGACGGCGAAGGCGTCATCGGTGAGCTTGGCTGCGCCGCCGGTGACCTTGCGCGCGAGTTCCAGATTTTTGTCGGCCACGGTGGTGATGACGATCGGGCGACCGGCGCGCCGGGTGATTTCCTCGGCGTTGCGCTTCAAAACGGTGAAGGTGCCGCCGCCGACGGTACCGATGCCAAGAAGGCCAACATTGATGGGTTTCATTTTTTGCGTCAGGAATCAGGAGTGAGGAGGCAGGAGCGAGACGACGCCGGGGCCGTCTCCCGGTGAAGACTCAGGTGCCGTGGCGCTTGCGGTAGTTCTCGAGGAAGCGGGCCACGCGGCCGATGGCGTCGCGCAGGTCGTCCTCGTGCGGCAGGAAGACCAGGCGGAAATGGTCCGGGTGCGGCCAGTTGAAGCCCGACCCCTGCACCAGCAGCACACGCTCCTCCTCGAGCAGTTCGGCGATGAAGGCCTGGTCGTCCTCGATCGGATACACCTTGGGGTCGAGCTTGGGGAACATGTACAGCGTGGCCTGCGGCTTGACACAGCTCACGCCCGGAATCTGCGTGATCAGCTCCCACGCCAGATCGCGCTGGCGGCGCATGCGTCCGCCCTCGGCGACCAGGTCGTCGATGCTCTGGTAGCCACCGAGCGCGGTCTGGATCGCATACTGGCCCGGCACATTGGCACACAGGCGCATCGAGGCCAGCATGTTGAGGCCCTCGATGTAATCGCGCGCCCGACGCTTGTCGCCGCACACCACCATCCAGCCGGCACGGTAGCCGCAGGAGCGGTAGTTCTTCGACAGGCCGTTGAAGATGATGGTGAGCACATCCTCGGACAGCGCCGCGACCGAGGTGTGCGTGACGCCGTCATACAGGACCTTGTCGTACACCTCGTCGGCATACAGGATCAGGTCGTGCTCGCGGGCGAGTTCGATGATGTCCTTGAGCACCTCATCCGGGTAGACGGCGCCGGTCGGATTGTTCGGGTTGATGATCACGATCGCGCGCGTATTCGGGGTGATCCGCGCGCGCATGTCGTCGAGGTCGGGCATCCAGCCCTTGGCCTCGTCACACAGGTAATGCACCGGCTTGCCGCCAGACAGGCTCACCGCCGCGGTCCATAGCGGGTAGTCGGGTGCCGGCACCAGCACCTCGTCACCGGCGTCGAGCAAGGCGTTCATCGCCATCACGATCAGCTCCGACACGCCGTTGCCGATGTAGATATCCTCGATGTCGACGCCCTTGATGCCCTTTTGCTGGGTGTAGTGCATCACCGCCTTGCGCGCCGAGAAGATCCCCTTCGAATCCGAGTAGCCCGCCGCATTCGGCAGGTTGCGGATCATGTCCATCTGGATCTCTTCGGGCGAGTCAAAGCCGAACGCGGCGAGGTTGCCGATGTTGAGCTTGATGATCTTGTGCCCCTCGTCCTCCATCTGCTTGGCACGAACCAGGACCGGGCCGCGGATGTCGTAGCACACCTCGGCAAGCTTGGTGGACTTGCGGATCGGGCGTAGGGCCGCCGCACCCGCCTCGGCCTTCACGACGGGGTCCGGGGATACCGTTGCAAGCTCGAGTGTCTTCACCGCTTTCATGTTCGCCTGTCCTGACAGAGGGAGATGCGCAGCGCGGCGTGCCCGCGGCTGCAAAAGATTGTTATCTTAGCCTTGCTGCCGCACTGCGGCAATTTCGCCATGCAGCCGGAAACCGCGACATGAAGCTCTATCTCGACAACAATGCCAACACCAACGTCGTCACCGGCTACGGCGACGATCATGTGATGATCAGCAAGGTGCGCCACGACGGCAACCTGCTGCTCACTGCAAAGGACATCTTCACTGGCTGGGCGCCCGAGGCGACGGCCGACCTCAGCGGCCTGCGCGCCGAGGATCTCGCGGCAGCCACCACACTCGGCGCCGAGATCCTCATCGTCGGCACCGGCAAGCGCCAGCGCTTTCCGCAACCGGCGCTGCTGCGCCCGCTGATCGAGGCACGCATCGGCTTCGAGTTCATGGATCTCGCTGCCGCCTGTCGCACCTACAACATCCTGGTCGGTGAAAGCCGGGCCGTCGCCCTCGCCCTGCTCTACGAAGCCTAGCGCCGGCAGCACGGGATTCGCCTGCACGGTTCGAGCACGGCGAGATTGTCAGCCTCGAGAGCCTTCGGCTACCCTGACCCACCCGCAGCGCATTGCCCCCGACCCGCAGGAGAACCCATGAGCGCGAAACCCGCCCCCGACTTCAGCCTGCCCGCCACCGGCAGCCAAACCGTCAGCCTGGCCTCATTGCGCGGCCGCAAGGTGGTGATCTACTTCTACCCCAAGGACAACACCCCGGGCTGCACCAACGAGACGCGGGACTTCGCCGCACTCCACGCCGAGTTCGAGGCCGCCGGCTGCACGATTTTCGGGGTCAGCCGCGACAGCCTGAAGAGCCACGAGAACTTCAAGGCCAAGCTCGAACTCCCCTTCGAGCTCATTTCCGACCCGGAAGAGGCCGCTTGCGAAGCCTTCGGCGTCATGAAACTCAAGAACATGTACGGCAAGCAGGTACGCGGCATCGAGCGCAGCACCTTCCTGATCGACGCCGACGGCAGCATCGCCCGCGAGTGGCGCGGCGTGAAGGTACCGGGTCACGCGGCCGAAGTCCTCGCCGCCGTGCAGGCGCTCTGAGCCACCCCGACCGCCACCGCTCCCACTCCTGCCGACCCATCATGCCAGCGACCGCCAAGACCAAGACCCCGTCCGCCTCTGCCACCAGCCGTCGCAAGGCGGCGAAGAAAGACGCCTGCAAGCTGTTCGTGCTCGACACCAACGTCCTGATGCACGACCCCACCAGTCTGTTCCGCTTCGAGGAACACGACCTCTACGTGCCGATCATGACGCTGGAGGAACTGGACAACAACAAGAAGGGCACCACCGAGCTCGCCCGCAACACCCGCCAGGCCAGCCGACTGCTGGACGAGATCGTCAGCTCGGCCCCCGACGGCATCGGCGAAGGCATCGAACTCGAGCAGGTGTCGCGCAAGCTCGCCACCGGCCGCCTGTACCTGCAGACCGAGGCCATCGACGTGGCGCTGCCGGCCGCACTGCCCACCGCGCGCGGCGACAACCAGATCCTGGCCGTGGTGATGTACCTCGCGGACAAGCACCCGGGGCGCGAAGTCATCCTGGTGTCCAAGGACATCAACATGCGCATCAAGGCGCGCGCCCTCGGGCTCGCGGCGCAGGACTACTTCAATGACAAGGTGCTGGAAGACAGCGACCTGCTGTACACCGGCACCCGCGAACTGCCCACGGATTTCTGGGACGCGCATGGGCGCGGCATGCAGTCGTGGAAGGAGGAAGGCCAGACCTATTACCGCCTGAGCGGCCCGCTCGCCCCCGAGCTGCTGATCAACGAGTTCGTCTTCCAGGACGGTGACAGCCCGCTTCAGGCCTGGGTCAAGGAGCGCGACGGTCGCAGCGTGGTGCTCGAGACGCTGGTTGACTACAGCCACCACAAGAACAACGTGTGGGGCATCACCGCGCGCAATCGCGAACAGAACTTCGCGCTCAACCTGCTGATGAATCCCGAGATCGATTTCGTCAGTCTGCTCGGTCAGGCCGGCACCGGCAAGACACTGCTGACCCTCGCGGCCGGCCTCACCCAGGTGCTCGAGTCCAAGCGCTACAGCGAGATCATCATGACCCGCGTCACCGTGCCGGTGGGCGAGGACATCGGCTTCCTGCCTGGCACCGAGGAAGAAAAGATGGCGCCGTGGATGGGCGCGCTGGAGGACAACCTCGAGGTGCTCAACGGCACTGCCGGCGAAGGTGGCGACTGGGGCCGCGCCGCGACCCGCGACCTGATCCGCAGCCGGATCAAGATCAAGAGCCTGAACTTCATGCGCGGGCGCACCTTCCTCAACAAGTACCTGATCATCGACGAGGCGCAGAACCTCACGCCCAAGCAGATGAAGACCCTGATCACCCGTGCCGGGCCCGGCACCAAGGTGATCTGCATGGGCAACATCGCCCAGATCGACACCCCCTACCTCACCGAGGGCTCGTCGGGCCTCACCTTCGTCGTCGACCGCTTCAAGGGCTGGGCGCACTCGGGCCATATCACGCTGCAGCGTGGCGAACGCTCGCGCCTGGCGGACTACGCCGCCGAGGTGCTCTGAGGGCGCACGGACGTGTGCCCAAGGCGCTGTTCATTAACGGGCCTTTGCATGCCATAAGGCCGCCCGCCGGGCACCCCCCGTATAATCGCGAGATTAGCCCGACGACCGCCCGTCATGACCGCCACCGCCGCCAACCTGCTGCAGGGAGCCAGCACCGACTTCCTGCGTAACTTCTCGCCCTTCAACGGCATGGAGCCCGAGGCGCTCGCCTTTCTGGCCGAGCATGCCGTGCTCGCTTTCCACCCCCGCGGCAGCGACATCCTGACCCCCGAAATGGGCGTACCGAAGCACTTCTACATCGTGCAGCGGGGCAAGGTGCAGGCGCGCCAGACCCGCGGGGCGGTCGTCACCGAATATGCCAGCCTAGCGCTCGGGCCCGGTGAGTGCTTCCCGATCGGCGCCATCTCGGCACGTCGCCCCTCGACCAACGCCTACGTTGCCGCCGAGGACAGCTTCTGCTTCCACATCAGCGCCGACGACTTCCTGCAGCTGATGCAGATGAGCCGGGTGTTCCACCTGTTCTGCACGCACTACATCGCCAGCCTGCTCAACCAGTCGCGCCAGCAGTTGCAGACCACCTTCGCCCAGCGCGCGGCCGAGCAGCAGACGATGACCACCTCGCTCGCCGAGCTCATCAAGCAGGAGCCCTTCTCGGTCACCCCCGACACGCCCACCCGCACCGCGCTCGAGCGCATGAGCGAGTTGCGACTGGGTTGCATCGTGGTCGTGGACCCGGACAAGCATCCGGTCGGCGTGCTCACGCAGAGCGACTTGCTGCCCAGGGTGATCCTGGCCCGCTTCGACCTCGACCGACCGATCGGCGAAGTCATGACCGCCAACCCGCACCAGCTTCCGGCCAGCGCTTCAGCCTACGACGCCGCGCTCGAGATGGCCACCCACGGCGTGCGTCATCTGCTCGTGATCGCCGCCGACGGCCGCCTCAAAGGCGTGGTGTCCGAGCGCGACCTGTTCTCACTGCAGCGTATCAGCCTGCGCCAGATCCGCGCCGGCATCGAAAATGCCGCCGATATCGAGGCGCTGCAGCGCGCGAGCAAGGACATCCGCCAGCTCGCCCTCAACCTGATTGCACAAGGCATCGGCGCCGAGCAGCTCACCCAGTTCATCTCTGCCCTCAACGATGCGCTCACGCGCCGCATCATCGAACTTGCGCTTGCCCGCCACGACCTCAGCGGCATCGACTTCAGCTGGATCGCCTTCGGTTCCGAGGGTCGCCACGAGCAGACCCTGTCCAGCGACCAGGACAACGGCATTCTGTGGCGCTGCACCGAGGTGGACGACCCCGATCGCACCCGCCAGCGCCTCGTCACCTTTGCGCGCGACGTCAACCAGGATCTTGCCGCCTGTGGCTTCCCGCTGTGCAAGGGCGACATCATGGCGAGCAACCCGGAGCTGTGCCTGACGCTCGAGGAGTGGAAATCGCGCTTTGGCGCGTGGATTCGCGAGCCCGACCCCCAGGCCCTGCTCAACGCCTCGATCTTCTTCGATTTTCGTGTGCTGTATGGCAACGAACGGCCGGCGAACCAGTTGCGCGCCTGGCTCAACAAGACGGTCAAGGGCAACACGACCTTCCTGCGCATGATGGCGGTCAACGCGCTGCAGGTTGTCCCGCCGCTGGGCCGCATCCGCGACTTCGTGCTCGAGGACGACGGCACCATCGACCTCAAGAAGTCGGGCGCCCGCCTGTTCGTCGACGTCGCGCGCATCCTCGCCCTGCGTACCGGCGTGGACTCCAGCAGCACCGTGCAGCGTCTGCGCCAGGCTGCCGGACGCATGGGCGTCTCGGCCGACGAGGCCGCCGCCATCATCGACGGCTTCAACTTCATCCAGTTGCTGCGGCTCCGATCCCAGCACCTCGAAACCGAACATGACGCCCCCGGCGACAACCGCATCGACCCCGACTCGCTCAACGAACTCGACCGCCGCATCCTCAAGGAAGCCTTTCGCCAGGCGCGCAAGCTGCAACTGCGCCTGAAGCTGGACTACCAACTATGACGAGCTGGCTGTCACGATTGATCTCGGCGCGCAGCGGGCGTCAGGCGCTCGGCGCCGAAGCAGCCGAGACCCTGCAGAAGTGGCAGGCACTGGCCGAGCCCGATCTCACCCACGCGCACTTCGAGACGCGCTACGCGGTGATCAACACCGAGGCCAGCGGCCTCGACCTCGAGCGCGATCGCCTGCTTGCGGTCGGCGCCATCGCCGTCGACTGCGGGCTCATCCACCTCGACGCCGCCTACTACGCCAAACTCGAACCGGCGCCGGGCGACACGCTGAGCGCCCTGCTCGGCTTCGCCGGCAAGAGTCCGCTGGTCGTCTTCAACGCCGCTTTCAACCGCAACATGCTCGAGCGCGCCCTGCAGGAGCAGCTTGGCCTGAGCACCGAGCACCTGTGGCTGGATCTGTACTTCCTGCTGCCCACGCTGTTCCCGGAGCGTTTCGAGCGTCCGGTGCGCCTCGCCGACTGGATGGCGAGCTTCGGCATCGAGACCTTCCAGCGTCACCATGCACTCGGCGACGCCTGGGCGATCGCCCAGCTTTTCCTTGCGGCCCAGGCCCGTGCCTTGTCGATCGGCCTGAACACGCCCCCGGCGCTTGCCGAACAGGAGCGGGCCTACCGCCAGAAACTGAAGACCTGAGCGCCGCCCGCTGGCGCAGAGCGATCGCTTACAGACCGGAACAAAGTCCTGGAAATCAGACATTTCCTGTTTACAAGTCCCATTCGCCTGCGTATATTCCGCCGAATGTTTTTGCGCCGCCCCGCCCTCCTCCTGCTGTTGACGCTTGTGCTATCGCCACTTGCCGCCCAGGCGGTGGAAACGGCCAAGCCCCTGGCGCAGGTGAAGACGGAGCGCTCGACCTTCGACGAGTACGCCAATGCTGCCGAGCAGCTTGTCGATGAGGCCTTGTCCTACCTCGGCATCCGCTATCGCTTCGGCGGCACCTCGCCCGAGACCGGGCTGGACTGCAGCGGACTGGTGCTCAACGTGTTTCGCAACGCCGTCGGCCTAGACCTGCCCCGTACGGCGCGCGAAATGGCCAAGCTTGGCGACAACATCGGTCGGCAGGAGCTCAAGCCTGGCGATCTGGTGTTCTTCAACACCATGCGGCGCACCTTCTCGCATGTGGGCATCTATCTGGGCGACGGCAAGTTCGTCCACGCCCCCTCCTCTGGTGGCAAGGTCCGCGTCGAAAGCATCGCCACGCGGTACTGGGCGCAGCGGTTCAACGGCGCCCGTCGGCTGGTCGACGACACGAGCATGATCGGTAATGGCGCTGCGCTGAGCGCGCTGCGCTGAGCGCGCTGCGCTGAGCGCGACCGCAAGCGCACCACACCCACCGGACCTGCCCCCGGCCGACAGGCCCCGTTACTGCGCGGGGCTTTTTTTCGCCCCCGGCCGACGACGCAAGGCGCTCAACGCCCGCTTCGAGCCCGGCGCGGACATTCGCTGCAAGGCCGCCTGTCGAGCCGTTTGTCCAGGGCCTGCTGCAAGGCGCAGGTCGAGCGCCGGCAGCACACGAACATCACCCCCTCACGACTGGCCGCCTCGCGGAAACGCTGCATGACGTTGTGGCCGAGGAAATCGGTGAACAGGATGACCATGCCAATGCCGCTCGGCAGCGCGGTGGAGCGGCGCTGATGACTTGTGTCACGGCCACTGACGTGAGCGGCGATGCGAATCCCGAAGCCACCCAGAACGTCGGGGATATTGCCGAGACGATCGGCACCGACAAGCAGCGCATCCATGCAAGACTCCTTATTGCGAATAGTTCGCATTGATAGTGAACAAAATACGAGTCATTTGCAACTGCGAATCTTTATCGTTATGATCCGCGCACTGCCCACACAACCCTCATAGGCCGTTATCCATCATGCGAAAAGTCGTTCTTGCCTCACTGGTCTCTGCCCTCAGCATCGCCGCAAGTGCCAACGCTGCCGAACTCAACATCTACTCGGCACGTCACTACCAGACCGATGAACAGCTCTACGGTAACTTCACGCAGCAGACCGGGATCAAGATCAACCGGATCGAGGCAAAGGAAGACGAACTGCTCGAGCGCATCCGTACCGAGGGCGCGAACAGCCCCGCCGACATCCTCATCACCGTGGATGCCTCGCGCCTGGCCAAGGCCGATGAGCTTGGCATCTTCGCGCCCGTGAAGTCGGCCCAACTCGAGGCCCGCATCCCCGCCCACCTGCGCGCCGAGAACTGGTTCTCGTACTCCACCCGCGCGCGCGTCATCGTCTACAACCCCAGTCTGGTGAAGGCCGAGCAGGTGCAGACCTACGAGCAGCTCGCAGACCCTGCCTTGAAGGGCCAGGTGTGCACCCGTTCGGGCAGCCACCCCTACAACCTGTCGCTGGGCGCGGCGATGATCAAGCACAACGGCGCGGAAGCGACCGAGAACTGGGCCCGCGGCATCGTCGCCAATTTTGCGCGTGCGCCCAAGGGCGGCGACACCGACCAGATCCGCTCGGTCGCCGCGGGCGAATGCGGCGTGGCCATCGCCAACAGCTACTACCTTGCGCGCCTGATGAACTCCGAGCGTGCTGAAGACAAACAGGTGGTGTCCAACGTCAAGGCCGTGTGGCCGAACCAGAGCAGTTGGGGCACCCACATCAATGTCTCGGGCGCCGGCATGCTCAAGCACGCCCCGAACAAGGAAGCTGCAGTCAAGTTCCTCGAGTATCTGGCCTCGGACGACGCACAGGCCTACTTCGCCAATGGCAACAACGAGTGGCCGGTGGTCAGCACGCTCAAGGTGGACAACCCGGCATTGAACGCGCTGGGTGAGTTCAAGGCCGACACCCTCCCGATCGGCGAACTGGCGGCCACCGTCGCCGAAGCACAGCGCATCTTCGACCGCGCCGGCTTCCGTTAAGCAAGGCGCACGCTGCCGGCTTCGAGCAGCGACTCAGGCTCGACCGCTCACCGCCCCGACATCGCTCGATGCCGGGGCGGTGTCGCGTTCGGGCGCCAGCACGACGCGATTGCGCCCGTCATGCTTGGCCGCATAGAGCGCCTGGTCCGCCCGCGCATAGGCCTCCTCGTAGCCCTCGTCGTCCGCATGCAGCATGGCGGCGCCGATGCTCACCGAAAACGCGAGCGGTCGCGCCTCGAAACGCGCCGGCGTGTCCGCCACCACACGCCGCAGGCGCTCGGCCACACGCATCGCGCCGAGCGCGTCGATGCACGGCAGCAGCACGGCGAACTCCTCGCCCCCCATGCGCGCGAAGACATCCGCCTCGCGCAACTGCGCATTGACCACCAGCACGAAATGCCGCAGCACCTCGTCGCCGGCCGCATGGCCGTAGGTGTCATTGATGCGTTTGAAGAAATCCAGGTCGAGCAGCAACAAGGCCGCCTGCGACTGCCGGCGGCGCACCCGCCCGAGCTCGCCACGCACCATCTCGGTGAAGTGGCGGCGATTCCACAGGCCGGTCAGCGGATCGCTGGTCGCGAGCTGGAGCAGGCTCTCCTCCATCGCCTTGCGTTGCGAGATGTCCTGATGGATGCCCACCACCCGCAGGGGCTCACCCCCCTCGCCGCGCTCAAGCACCCGTCCCGCCGCCAGGATCCAGATCCAGCGCCCGTCGCGATGCTTGAGCCGATACTCGGCGCGGTAGGCTTCGGTCTCCCCGCGCAGGTGGGGCTCAAGGCCGTCACGGATGTCGCGCCAATCGTCGGGATGCACCAAGCCCTCCCAGGTCGATACGATCGGCGCCAGCTCATCGACCTCATAACCGAGCATGCGACACCAGGCCGGGCTGAAGACGCACTTGCCGGCCGGCACATCCCAGTCCCACAGACCGAGTTCCGCCCCCTCGAGGGCGCGCATCAGGCGACGTTCGCGTTCGGCGATCTGCTCACGCACCTTGCGCCGTTCCGTGAAATCGCGGCTGACGCGAATCTCCCCCAGGCATTCGCCCTCCTCGTCGCGGTAGGGGGTACGCAAGGTGTCGAACAGGCGCAAGGCCCCATCAGGGCCTTCAAGCCATTCTTCGTGATGCGCCGGCGCGCTCACCACTTCCCCGTCGCGCCCGGCATCGGCCAGTTCTCGCCGGCCATGGAGGACCTCGCCGTCACGCCGCCCGATGACCTGCGCTTCGCTCACACCATAGGCCTGTGCGAAGGCCTTGTTGCAGCCCAGGTAGCGCCCATCCGGGTCCTTGAAGGCGATCAGGTCGGGCACCGAATCGATCAGCCCGCGCAGCAGCGCACGTTCGCGGGCAAGCTGCTCCTGCGGCTCGCGCACCCCCGACACGAACACTGCGCGATAGACCATCGCGCAGGCGGCAAGCTTGTACGCATGACCCGCGACATTGAAAAAGTCGCTGACCTCAACATAGCGCGTGAAGAACAGTTCGGCGAGCGCCAGCACCCAGGCCGCCGCCGCGAGCCACAGCAGGGACGCGTTGCGCTCATGCCGCGCACGCCGTGCGAGCAGCACGGCTGCAAGCACAAAGAGGCCGGCCAGCAGGTATTCGGCCCAGACCTTGAAATCGGTCATCCCCTGCCCGTCGATGAAGGTTCGCGGCAGGCGATCCTGATGCGCGAGGACGACCCAGGTCCACCCCAGCGCCAGCGCCAAGGCAGCCGTGGTCACGCCCTTCGCCCGCGCCCCGGACCAACGCTGCTGCGCCATGAAGGCGAACACCATCAGGCCCACCGCCATCACCAGCCGCGCCATCAGCCAGAACTGGATCGCCTTGTCGGCATCGTTCGGCGTCACGAACACCGGCATGCCCTGGTAGGAGAGCGTGTGGCCGAGGTCGATCAGGCCAACCGCGAGGAATACCGCTCCCAGCCACACCAGCCGCCCCCCGGCGACCATGCGGCGCAGGTTCCAGCCCAGCGCAAACACCATGCCCGCCACCGCGATCGAGAAGAACTCGAGCGCGGTATGGAGCGCCAGATAGTGCTCGGGCGCCGCGAACAGGGGCAGGGGCGGCAACAGCCCGCTCAGCACAAAGACGACGCTCAGGACGATCGCCCATTGCAGCGGTCGATTCGAGAGCATGGGAGACAGGATGGCCTCTGGGGTGGGGGATGGCTGGGTGCGCACGGACGCGATTATCCCTCATCCGGATCACCACATAGCGTGGCTTCAGCACCGTCCTGCGGCAATTCTCACGCCCGCCGCCGGACCCGATCGCGGCGCGCCTATTTGCGCCTGACGCGCAGGATCTGGCGCGAGATCAGGAACATCGGCAACAGGCCGACGGCCACGATGATCAGCGCCGCGGTGGACGCCTCGGTCAGGCGCTCGTCCGCGGCCAGGGTGTGGGCCTGGGTGGCCAGGGTGTCGAAATTGAAGGGTCGAATCACCAGCGTGGCGGGCAGTTCCTTCATGACATCCACGAAGACCAGCAGACCGGCGGTGAGCAGACTGCCCCTGAGCATCGGCATATGCACCCGCGCCAGCGTCGCCCATTTGCCGAAGCCGAGGCTGCGCGAGGCGTCGTCCATGCTCGGCGTGATCTTACCCAGGCTGGAGTCCACCGTCTGCAGCGCCACCGCCAGAAATCGCGCGAGGTAGGCATAGACCAGGGCGGCGATGCCGCCGGTCAGGATGAGTCCGGGGTTGCTACCGAAAGCCGTCTCCCAGGACTGTGCGAGCCAGTTGTCAAGCCGGGTGAGCGGAATCAGCACGCCGACCGCGATCACCGAGCCCGGCACCGCGTAGCCCAGCCCCACCACCCGGTTGAGCACCTGCGGCAGGCGCGAGCGGGCCAGCCGCGCCGCGTAGGCGAGCAGCAGCGCGAGCAGGACCGCGATCAGCGCCGTGACCGTAGCCAGCACGAAGCTGTTGCGCGCAAGCTGCAGGAAGCGCGGCCCGAACTGCGCATCGCCCTCGGCGAAAGCCATCTGCAACAGCAATCCGGCAGGCAGCAGGAAACCCAGCAGGAGTGGCATGAAACAGGCAAAGGCGGCAAGCAGGCCGAGTGGCAGCGGCAGGCGCAGACGCACGGGCAATATCTGCTGGCGCGAGGTGTTGTTGAAGCGGGCACGCCCGCGCGAGATGCGCTCGAGGGTCAGCACCAGGATCACGAAGCTCAGCAAGGCGGCCGACAACTGCGCCGCGGCGATGCGGTCGCCGAGCGAGAACCAGGCCCGATAGATGCCCGTGGTGAAGGTCTGCACCCCGAAGTAGGACACGGTGCCGAAATCGGCCAGCGTCTCCATCAGGGCCAGCGCCGTGCCGGCCACCACCGCCGGCCGCGCAAGCGGCAGCGACACGCGAAAGAACGAATCCCAAGGCCCGAGGCCGAGCGAGCGTCCGGCCTCGAGCATCCCGCCCGCGCGTTCGAGGAAGGCGGTACGCGCGATCATGTACACATAGGGATAGAGCACGAACATGAACATCGCCACCGCGCCACCGACGCTGCGCACGTCCGGGAACCAGTAGTCGCCCCGCCGCCATTCGAAGGTTTCGCGCAACCAGCTCTGCACCGGGCCCACGAACTGCAGGAAGTCGGTGTAGACATAGGCCATCACATAGGCAGGCATCGCCAGCGGCAACACCAGCGCCCATTCGAAGAAGCGCCGCCCGGGAAAGTCCAGCATCGTGGTCAGCCAGGCCGAAGTGACGCCGATGGATGACACGCCCAGCCCCACCCCGATGCACAGCACCACGGTGTTGAAGACAAACTCGCCGAGCACGGTGTCGGCGAGGTGCGACCAAGTCTCGCTGGTGCCGCCAATGAACACGTTGGAAAACACCGACAGCACCGGTGCGGCAATCAGGGCGGCGATCAGCACCGCGGTCAATGTCAGCGTCGACCAGTGCAATCGTGCCGTGCCCTGCCCTCCCGTTCCCTTCATCATTTGTCCGTTGTCATGGGGTGCTGCAGTTCGCGCGCCCGCTCGTGGGGCAGAATTATAATTGATCGCATTTGGAACGCCCCGGTGCAATAATCATCCGAGCAAAAAAAACTCGCGCTACAGGCCTGCCCCATGTCCCACCTCCAACTCGATGACATCGATCTTGCTTTCGGCAAGCACATGATCGTGCGCAAGCTGTCGCTGCGGCTGGAAAAGGGCCGCATCGGCTGCCTGCTGGGCCCGTCGGGCTGCGGCAAGACGACGGTGTTGCGCTGCATTGCCGGCTTCGAACGTCTGACGGCGGGCGCGATCCAGCTCGATGGTGTCACCGTCGGCACCCCGAGCCACAGCGTGCCGCCCGAGCGCCGCCGCATCGGCATGGTGTTCCAGGACTATGCGCTGTTCCCGCACCTTTCGGTCGCCGACAATATCGCCTTCGGCCTGCGCGGTGAGAGCGCCGCAAGCAAGCGCCACCGAGTGGACGAGCTGCTCGGCCTGGTCGGCCTGAGCGAGCACGGCGCCAAGTACCCGCACGAGATGTCCGGTGGCCAGCAGCAGCGCGTGGCCCTGGCCCGCGCGCTGGCGCCGCGGCCGAGCCTGCTGCTGCTCGACGAGCCTTTCTCGAATCTCGACGTCGACCTGCGCGAGCGCCTGTCCTATGAAGTGCGGGACATCATCAAGGCCACCAACACCACCGCCATCCTGGTCACGCACGATCAGCACGAGGCCTTCGCGGTCGCCGACGAGATCGGGATCATGTACGAGGGCCGCATCCAGCAGTGGGACACGCCCTACAACCTCTATCACCGGCCGATCAACCGCTTCGTCGCCGATTTCATCGGCCAGGGCGTCTTCCTGCGCGGCCGCGTGCTCAACGACCGCCAGGTGCGGGTCGAGCTCGGCATCCTCAACAGCGCGGTGCCGCTGGTGTGCGGCGACGATTGCGGCGGCTGCACCCACGGCAGCGATGTCGACGTGCTGCTGCGCCCGGACGACATCGTCCACGACGATGCCAGCTCCCTGAAGGCGGAAGTCGTGCACAAGGCGTTTCGCGGCGCCGAGATTCTCTACACCCTGCGCCTGAGCAGTGGCTCCCGGGTGCTGTCGCTGGTGCCCAGCCACCACAACCACGCCATCGGCGAGCGCATCGGCATCCGCCTCGGGGTCGACCATGTGGTGACCTTCCAGGACGAGAGCACCGGGCTGAACCTCGCCGCCCATCCGGAAGCCGTGGCGGCATGATTCCGTGGCTGGGCGAGGAGCCGGCCTTTCCGCCGGTCGATTGTGCACTGGCCGAACCCAACGGTCTGCTCGCCGCGGGCGGCGAGCTCTCGCCGGAGTGGCTGCTCGCAGCCTATCGTCGGGGCATCTTTCCCTGGTTCAGCGCCGGCGAGCCGATCCTGTGGTGGAGCCCCGATCCACGTCTGGTGCTGCTCCCCGAACAAGTCCACATCAGCCATTCGCTGCGCAAGACCCTGCGCCGCCGGCGCTTCGCAGTGCGGGTGGACAGCGCCTTTGCCCAGGTGCTGCGTGGCTGTGCCGCGCCGCGACCGCCGGCTAACGGGACGTGGATCACCCCGGCCATGCAGGCCGCCTATCTGCGCATGCATGAACTGGGTCATGCGCACAGTGTCGAATGCTGGCGCGACGGAAGCTTGGTGGGCGGCCTGTACGGCATCGCGATCGGCCGGGTGTTTTTCGGCGAGTCGATGTTCTCGCGCGAGACCGACGCCTCCAAGGTCGCCCTCGCGCATCTTGCCCGCCTGCTTGCCGAGCGCGCTTATGGCATGATCGATTGCCAGATGACGACGTCTCACCTGCAGTCCATGGGCGCGTGCGAGATGCCGCGCGCGGCATTCTCCCGGGCCCTGGTGCGGTGGGTGGACGAGGGGCCGCCCGCTCAGCGCTGGGCGGCAGATGCAGCAAGCTCGATCGACTGGACCTGAACCCACCCCACGCCGCCCAGACCACGCGATGCAAAAGGACTACCCCTACGCGCTGATCCAGTTCTATGCGACGGCGCCCTACGCCTGCTCATACCTGCCCGATCGCAGCGCACGTTCACAGGTCGCGACGCCGGGGCATCTGATCGACCCGCAGGTCTACAGCGAGCTCGTGCGCCGCGGCTTTCGTCGCAGCGGGGTGTTCACCTACCGTCCCTACTGCGACCACTGCCATGCCTGCGTGCCGGTGCGCATCGCCGTCGACGCCTTTCGCCCCGATCGCAGCCAGCGCCGCGCGTGGAACAAGCACACCGCATTGCAGGCAGGCGAGCGTCCGCTCGAGTTCTTCGAGGAGCATTACCTGCTCTATCAGCGGTACCAGGCGGCACGCCACTCGGGCGGCGGCATGGACCTCGACAACCGCGAGCAATACAGCCACTTCCTGCTCCAGAGCCATGTCGACACCCGCCTGGTGGAATTCCGCGAGGACGGCGTGTTGCGCATGGTCAGCGTGATCGACCGCCTGGCGGACGGCCTGTCGAGCGTATACACCTTCTACGAGCCCGAACTGCCCCGTAGCGCCCTCGGCACCTACGGCATCCTGTGGCAGATCGACGCCTGTCGGCGCCTGCATCTGGCCCACGTCTATCTCGGCTACTGGATCGCCGAAAGCCCGAAGATGGCCTACAAGTCCCGCTTTGGCGCACTCGAAGTCCTGCGCGACGGCGAGTGGCAGCCATTCCGGCCGCCGGGCTGAGCGACCGCGCCTCGCCGCATGCACGGCGAATCGCTACAATCGGCCGATGCTCTACGACATCGCCCGCCCGCTACTGTTTTCGCTCGATCCCGAAAACGCCCACGAATTCACGCTTCACGCGCTGCATTACGCCGGCAAGCTGCTGCCGCCCGCCAAGCCCGCGCCGGCCACGCCGGTCGAGGTAATGGGCCTGAGCTTTCCCAACCGCATCGGCCTTGCCGCAGGGCTCGACAAGAACGGCGAGGCCATCGACGGCCTTGCCCATATGGGCTTCGGCTTCATCGAGATCGGCACCATCACGCCGCGCGCACAACCGGGCAACCCACGCCCACGCATGTTCCGCCTGCCCGAGGCGCGCGCCATCATCAACCGCATGGGGTTCAACAATCACGGCGTCGACGCCCTGCTCGCCCACGTCAGGGCGGCCAAGTACCGCGGCATTCTCGGCATCAACATCGGCAAGAACTTCGACACGCCGATCGAGCGTGCCGCAGACGACTACCTCGCCTGCCTCGACAAGGTCTATGCGCTGGCAAGCTACGTCACCGTCAATATCTCGTCGCCCAACACCAAGAACCTGCGCCAGTTGCAAGGCGAATCCGAACTCGACGACCTGCTCGGGCGCCTCAAGGCGATGCAGACGCGGCTTGCCGACACGCACGGGCGCTACGTACCCCTCACGCTCAAGATCGCGCCCGATCTCGACGAGCCCCAGGTCATCAACATTGCCGACGCGCTGCGCCGCCACCGCATCGACGGTGTGATCGCCACCAACACGACGCTCGCGCGCGACAAGGTACAGGGCCTCCGCCATGGCAACGAGCAGGGCGGCCTGTCCGGCGCGCCCGTCTTCGAGGCCTCGACCGCCGTGGTGCGCCAGCTCGCCCGGGCGCTGGGCGGCGAGCTGCCCATCATCGCCGCCGGCGGCGTGCTCGAGGGGGCCGATGCCCGAGCCAAGCTGCAGGCCGGCGCCGTGCTGGTGCAGCTCTACAGCGGCCTGATCTATCGCGGTCCGGCACTGGTGCGCGAATGTGTGCGCGCCACGGCCGAGCAGCCAGGCTGACCGCAGGGCCCCGGCGCTACAATTTCCGCCACCCACACCCCGTGAATCGTCCAGGAGAGTCTCGATGAAGCCCCGTCGCCAGTTCATGCTGTCTGCCGCCGCGCTCGCCGTGGCCGCCACCCTGCCTTTCAGCGCCGCTGCGCAGGCGCCGACCCGGATCGGTTTCGTCTATGTGAGTCCGATCGGCGATGCGGGCTGGACCTACCAGCACGACGAGGGCCGCAAGCAGATGCAGGCCGCGCTCGGCGACAAGGTCGAGACGCGCTTCGTCGAGAGCGTGGCCGAAGGCGCCGACGCCGAACGCGTGATCCGCGAATTCGCCGCCAGCGGCAGCAGGATCGTGTTCGCTACCAGCTTCGGCTACATGAACTACGTCGAGCGTGTCGCCCGCCAGTTTCCCAGCGTCACCTTTCTGCACGCCACCGGCTACAAGTCGGCCAAGAACTTCGCGCCCTACAACGCGCGTTTCTACGAAGGCCGCTACCTCAACGGCGTGATCGCCGGCAAGATGACCAAGTCGAACGTGCTCGGCTACGTCGGCGCCTTCCCGATTCCCGAGGTCCTGCAGGGCATCAACGCGTTCACGATGGGCGCCCGCAGCGTCAACCCGAACGTCGAGGTGCGCGTGATCTGGGTCAACAGCTGGTACGACCCGGGCAAGGAACGCGAAGCGGCAATGACGCTGATCTCGCAGGGCGCGGACATGGTCACCCATCACACCGACTCCACCGCCACCGTACAGGCGGCCGAGGAGCGCGGCGTCCATGCCTTCGGCTATCACTCCGACATGGCAAAGTACGGCCCCAGGGCGCAACTCACCGCCACCACCCACCACTGGGGCGAGTTCTATACCCGCACCGTCAACGAGGTGCTGGCCGGGACCTGGAAGCCCGAAAACGTGTGGGGCGGCATCAAGGACGGCATGATCAAGCTCGCGCCCTTGAATCCGGCCATCCCTGCAGACCTGCAGGCCGAGGTGCGCGCGCTCGAGGACAAGATCCGCGACGGCAGCTTCCACCCGTTCACCGGCCCGGTCATCGACCAGGCGGGCAGTGAACGCCTTGCCGCCGGCGCGGTGATGGACGATGCGACACTTGGCCGGATGGACTACTTCGTCCAGGGTGTCTCCTCGCGCCTGCCCAACCAGCGTTGACGCCCCCGAGGCGACGAATCGAGCGGGCTCCCGCCGAGCGGCGGCGAGCCCGCTCGCACGATGTGCGTCAGCCTCCGCGCCGCCCCTCGACGGGACGCGCATCGACCGCATCCGGGCGGTCGGCCGCCGCCTCGTCGTCAGCCGGCAGGCCATGGTCGAGGCAGGCCGCGAGCGCGGTCGCAATGCCGTCGGCCATGCGCGCCTGACGCGCGGGGTCGCGCAGCAGCAACTCCTCATCGCGGTTCTTGAGCACCCCTGCCTCGAACAGCACCGCCGGCATCGTCGCGTGGCGCAGCACCGCAAGACCGTCGAAGTAATGCACCGCATGCTCGAAATCAACATAGGCACGGCGCCGCCCGTTCTTGTGCGTGGGCTCGAAGCCCATGCGCTGCAGGCGGGCGCCGATCACCCGCGCACACAGGATGCTCTGCGCCGTCTGCGGGTTGTCGCGCGACACGAATAGCGAGTGCCCGGCAAACGCGTCGTTGTAGTCGAGCATGCGGCCCTCCCATTCCCACGGCCGCAACTCGAAGGCATTGACCGAGTCGTGATGGATCGACAGCAGCAGGCGCGCGCCCTGCGCCGCCCGCGGCCGCGCCTGCAGGCTGTCGATGCGGCCGTCGGCATTGACCAGCTCGGCGCGCATGCCGCGCGCGCGCAGCGTATGGACCAGCACGCGGGCGAGGTCGCGGTTGAACTCGAACTCGCTGCGTCCACGCGCGCTGATGGCCCCCGGCGCCTCGAGGGTATGGCCGATGTCGACCGCAATCCAGTCGCCGGCCTGCGCGCACGGCGCCACCACCACCGCCAGGACACCGATTCCCATGCGCAGAGCATGGGTGCTGAAGCGTTCGCTCATTGCTCCGTTCCTGTTCAGGAGGGTCCTCGGCCATGCCGCTTGCAAGCCCGCTGCGCCCCCCGCCACCTCAACGACAGCGTGAAAGCACGCCAGTTCGCGCCCTGCAGGCCGTCGGCCCGGACAATCTTGATTCAAATCATGGAGCCCATCCGGCGCGACTCGGACAATGCGCCCACCATCGGCACCGCCGTGGGTAGCTTCACCCCCTGAACCACCCAGCCAACCTGCCACCTATCCGGACAAAACGAGACAAGCGATGAGGAGTACTCCATGAGCGGCATCTTCACAAAATCCATGGCGCGGAACATCTTCTACGGGGGAACGGTGTTCTTCTTCCTCCTGTTCCTGGCGCTCACCTTCGACACCGAACGCGAACTCCCGAATCGCGACAACCGGCAGAACATCACACCTGAAGTCGCTGCCGGCAAGCACATCTGGGAAACACGCAACTGTCTCGGCTGCCACACCCTGCTGGGTGAAGGCGCCTACTTCGCCCCGGAACTCGGCAACGTCTACACCCGCCGCGGCCCGGATTTCATCAAGGCGTGGATGATGTCCCAGCCCACGGGCGCCCCGGGCCGTCGCCAGATGCCGAATTTCCACCTCACCGATGAAGAGCTCGACCAGCTCGTGGCCTTCTTCAAGTACACGGCGGGCATCAACACTGCCAACTGGCCGCCCAACATCGAAGGTTGACCGGAAACCTGGAGACCACAAGGGGATCACAGATGCAATACAAATCACAAGCGGTCGCCATGCCCTACTTCATTGCGGCGATCGGACTATTCGTAGGGCAAATCATATTCGGCCTAATTCTGGGCATGCAGTACGTCGTCGGCGACTTCCTGTTCCCGGAAATCCCGTTCAACGTCGCCCGCATGGTGCACACCAACCTGCTGATCGTGTGGCTGCTGTTCGGCTTCATGGGGGCGGCCTATTACCTCGTGCCTGAGGAAACCGAGACCGAACTGTACAGCCCGAAGCTGGCGCTGATCCTGTTCTGGGTCTTCCTCGTCGCCGGTGCGGCCACCATCCTCGGCTATCTGCTGGTGGATTACGCCACGCTCGCCTCGGCAACGGGTAACGACATCCTCGCCACCATGGGCCGCGAGTTCCTCGAGCAGCCCCTGCTGACGAAGATCGGCATCGTCGTCGTCGCCCTGGCCTTCCTGTTCAACATCACCATGACCGTGCTGAAGGGCCGCAAGACCGTCATCAGCATCGTGCTGCTGTTGGGCCTGTGGGGTCTGGCGATCTTCTTCCTGTTCTCCTTCTACAACCCGGTCAACCTCGTTCGCGACAAGTTCTACTGGTGGTGGGTGGTGCACCTTTGGGTGGAAGGCGTGTGGGAACTGATCATGGCCGCGCTGCTCGCCTTCGTGCTGATCAAGGTCACCGGTGTCGACCGCGAAGTGATCGAGAAGTGGCTGTACGTGATCATCACCCTGGCGCTGGTCACTGGCATCATCGGTACCGGTCACCACTACTTCTGGATTGGTACGCCGGAGTACTGGCAGTGGTGGGGTTCGATCTTCTCCGCGCTGGAGCCGATTCCCTTCTTCGCCATGACCGTGTTCGCCTTCAACATGGTGAACCGCCGCCGCCGTGAGCATCCGAACAAGGCTGCCGTGCTGTGGGCGCTGGGTACCGGCGTGATGGCCTTCCTCGGCGCTGGCGTGTGGGGTTTCCTGCACACCCTGGCTCCGGTGAACTACTTCACCCACGGCTCGCAGATCACCGCGGCCCACGGTCACATGGCCTTCTACGGTGCCTACGTGATGGTCGTGATCACCATCATCAGCTACGCCATGCCGATCCTGCGCGGTCGTGCGGCGAACGACACCAAGGCCCAGGTGGTGGAGATGTGGTCGTTCTGGCTAATGACCATCGCGATGGTGTTCATCACGCTGTTCCTGACCGCCGCCGGCATCCTGCAAGTGTGGCTGCAGCGCGTCTCCGACACGCCGATGTCCTTCATGGCGACCCAGGACCAGCTGATGCTGTTCTACTGGATGCGTGAATGGGCCGGGGTGATGTTCTTCATCGGCCTGCTGACCTACCTCGCCAGCTTCTTCATCAAGGGCGAAGCGAAGGGCGTCAAGGCCTGACATGCAGCAGGTGCAGTAGTAGCAACTCCTGGGCGATCCAGGGGAAGGGGTTGGGGCGGCGCGAGCCGCCCTTTTTTTTCCTGCCGACGCCAGCCTTCGTCAGCCGAACCGCTAGAATGCCGCTTCCCCGCGTACGCCGGCCCTGGTGCCGGCTTTCGCCCTGCAAGAGCCCACCGTGTCCGCAACCGCCCCTGTCTCCCCCCAAGCCACACCCGGTTTCCGCATTGCCATCAACGGCTATGGCCGCATCGGCCGCTGCTATCTGCGTGCCTTGCACGAGGCCGGCCTCAGCGAGCAGTTCCGCGTCGTCGCCATCAACGAGCCGGCCGATCTGGCGAGCATCGCCTACCTCACCCGCTTCGACTCCACCCACGGTCGCTTTCCGGGAACGGTGGACAGCACCGAAGACACGCTGCTGGTGGAAGGTCGCTCGATCCTGGTCACCCATGCCCACCGCCCCGAGACGGTCGACTGGGGCGCGCTCGAGCTCGATCTGGTGGTGGAATGCTCCGGCCAGTACGGCAGCCGCGCCGAACTGCAGCGCTTTCTCGACGCCGGCTGCCCCCGCCTGCTGCTGTCGCATCCGGGCAATGGTGCCGAGGACGTCGACGCCACCATCGTCTATGGCATCAACCACCATGAGCTGCGCGGCAGCGAGGGCCTGGTGTCGAACGCCTCCTGCACCACCAACGCCGTGGTCCCGGTGCTCGACCTGCTGCAGCGCGAGATCGGCATCGAGCAGGTCCTGCTCACCACGCTGCATTCGGCCATGAACGACCAGCCGCTCATCGACGGCTACCATCACACCGACCTGCGCCGCACGCGCTCGGCCATGCAGTCCATCATCCCGGTATCGACCGGCCTGGCGCGCGGCGTCGAGCGCCTGCTGCCGGTCCTCGCCGGCCGCGTGCAGGCCAAGGCCATCCGCGTGCCGACCCACAACGTGTCGGCGATCGACATGGTGCTGACCCTGGCGCGCGACGTCACCGCAGGCGACATCAACCATCTGCTGCGCAGCGCAGCCAGGGGCTGCTATGCACGGCTGATCGCGTACTCCGACGAAGCGCACGCCTCGATCGACTTCAATCATGACCCGCATTCGGCCATCGTCGATGGCGGCCAGACGCGCGCGATCGGGCCGCGCATGGTCAATCTGATGATCTGGTTCGACAACGAGTGGGGCTTTGCCAGCCGCATGGCCGATGTCACCCGCCACTGGCTCACCGGTGGACACCCCAACCCGGCGGCACCGGACACCAATTAACCACGATCAAGTTCAAACCATGCGCGCTTGCCTAGACTGCCGCGCATGGAAACGACAAGCACCTCCCTTCCGGTCGCCCCCGCGAGCACCCCCACCCCAGCCAGCGGTCCGCGGCTGGCGGGCGACCTCGCCATCTGGTTCTTCATCCTGGCCGAACTGCTGGCCTTCGGCGTGTTCTTCGCCGCCTACGCCTTCACGCGGGCGAACAACATCGAGCTGTTCAATGCCGAGCAGGCGGCGCTCGACCGCAACGCCGGCGCGCTCAACACCATCCTGCTGCTGACGGCCAGCTACTTCGTGGTGCGGGCGGTCCAGGCGGCCGAGCTGCGCGCCTCGCGCGCCGCCGCGAACTGGCTGCTGGGGGCCATCCTCGCCGGGCTGGGTTTCATCGTCGTCAAGCTGGGCGAGTATGCCGCCGCATTCGCGCACGACATCAGCCTGTCGAGCAGCCCCTTCCACATGTTCTACCTGTCGCTCACCTTCTTTCACTTCATGCACGTCATCCTCGGCCTGGTAATCCTGGTGGCGATGTGGAACGGCGCCCGCCAGGGCCGTTACGGGCCGGGCGACATGAACGGCCTCGAGACCGGCGCCGCCTACTGGCACATGGTGGATCTGGTGTGGCTGATTCTCTTCCCGCTGGTCTACGTCATTCACTGAGGAGCCGGACATGGACGTCCAGATGCACGGCACGCCCCGGCGCGCCACCTGGCTGTGGATCACGCTGATCGCCGCCACCCTGCTCACCTGGGGCATGGGCATGCTCGGCGCCACCGGAACCTGGGCCATCGCCGCACTGGCGACGATCTCGTTCTGGAAAGGCGCGGTGATCATTCTCGACTTCATGGCCCTGCGCCACGCGCCCCTGTTGTGGCGCGCCGTCACCATGGGCTGGATGATCCTGGTGTGGGTCGTCATCGCCATCGCCTACATCAAAGGACTCGCACAATGAAGCCGGACACGCCCAACCTCGACATCCCCTTCTATCAACCCGCCGGCGACGAGGTCGAGGTCTTCGAGCACGCCTGGAAGAACCGCCTGCCGCTGCTCATCAAGGGCCCGACCGGCTGCGGCAAGACGCGCTTCGTCGCCCACATGGCGGCCCGCCTCGGCCTGCCGCTGTTTACCGTCGCCTGCCACGACGACCTGACCGCCGCCGACCTCGTCGGCCGGCACCTGATCGGCGACGGGCGCACCCTGTGGTGCGACGGCCCGCTGACGCGTGCGGTGCGCGAGGGCGGCATCTGCTACCTCGACGAGGTGGTCGAGGCGCGCAAGGACACCACCGTCGTCCTCCACCCCCTGGCCGACGACCGCCGCATCCTGCCCATCGATCGCACCGGCGAGGTGCTCGAGGCCCCGCCCGGCTTCATGCTGGTGGTGTCCTACAACCCCGGCTACCAGAACCTGCTCAAGGGCATGAAGCCCTCCACCCGGCAGCGCTTCATCAGCGTGCGCTTCGACTTTCCGCGTGCCGCGCAGGAAGAGGCCATCCTGATCGGGGAGACCGCCTGCCCGCCCGACCTGGCGCGGCGCCTGGTCGCGATCGGCGGCGCCCTGCGCTCGCTCAAGGACCGCGACCTCGAGGAGTCGGCGAGTACCCGGCTGCTGGTCTATGCCGCGCTGCTGATCAAGGACGGCATGGACCCTGTGGCAGCCTGCCGGGTGGGCATCGTCGAAAGCCTCACCGACGATGCAGACATCGCCGAGGGACTGATGGAAGTGGTTTCCGCCACCTTCGGACGCTAAGCCTGCACCGGCGCGCTATAACAAATTCATGAACATCGAACGCCCTGACCCCCTCAAGCACATCATGCCCGGTCCGCAGCTCGCGGTGGCCGCCGAGGCGCTGTTCCTGATCAACCTGATGCTGTTGCCCGGCCTCGCCTTCCTCGCGCTGATGGTCCTGTGGGCCAAGCATCACGACCATGCCGACCCGCTGGTGCGCAATCACCTGCGCCAGACCGGCTGGACCTGTATCTGGGGCGGCCTGCTGCTGGTGATCATCAGCGTGTCCATCTTCCTCCTCGGCGGCTTCGACAACCCGTGGACCTGGGTCATCGGCGTGCTCTATTTCACCGTGGTCCATGCCAGCCTGATCCTGCTTGGGGTGATGGGCCTGTCGCGCGCCATCAACGGTCGCAGCTGGCGCTATCCGGTTTTCGGGCCGCGCGAACCGGCGTGAGCGGACAGGAACACGCTATGGCAGGGCCCGCGTCCACACGCCGCGTCATCCCCATCGCCCGCATTGCCGCAGCGGGCGAGGGGCAAGGGCCGCGCTCGCGCCAGCGCCTGCGCCTGGTGTTCCAGGTCGGGTTCTTCGCGCTGTTCGTGCTGGCGCCGGTGTTCAACCTGTTCCGCTACGACCTCGATGCGGACCACGCCTGGCTGCTGGGCATGGAATGGCGGCTCGGGCTGGACCCCTTCCTCGCCGGCCAGGCGAGCGCCCTCGAGGCCGCGGGCAACATCATCCTGCGCCTGTTCGTCCCGCTGCTGGTGGTGGCGGCCGCGGTACTGTGGGTGGCGTGGAAGTGGGGTCGGATGTACTGCGGCTGGCTCTGCCCGCACTTCTCGGTGGTGGAAAGCATCAACACGCTCATGGCGCGTGCCACGGGCAAGCCCTCGGTGTGGGAGAAGCATCGCCTACCGGCCTGGAAGCCCGATGGCACGCCGGCCCGGATCGATGCGCGCTGGTGGGGCGTGGTCGTGCCTGCCGCGGTGGCCTTCGCCTTCCTGTGGGCGGTCGTCCTTCTCACCTACCTGCTGCCGCCGGCCGAGGTCTACGGCAACCTGTTCGCCGGCGAACTGACCCGCAACCAGTTCATCTTCATCACCGCAGCGACCGTGGTGCTGAGCCTCGAATTCCTCTTCGCGCGCCACCTCTTCTGCCGCTTCGTGTGTGCCGTTGGCCTGTTCCAGAGCCTGGCCTGGATGGGCAACAAGGACGCCATGGTGGTCGGCTTCAAGCGCGAACGCGCCAGCGACTGCGCGAGCTGCCTGCCCGATCGCCAGTCCGCCTGCGACGCCGTGTGCCCGATGCGGCTACGCCCGCGCAACATCAAGCGCCACATGTTCACCTGCACGCAGTGCCGCCAATGCATCGACGCCTGCGGCGAAACCCAGCGCGACAACCCGCAGGGCGCGCTGCTGAGCTGGGTCGCCGACGAGGCGGCGCGGCAGAACGAAGCGGGTTTCCGCGCGCTCAAGGAACGCTGAACCATGGAAGAATCCGTCGGCCTGCTGTGGCACCGCCTGATCACCCGCGCCGCGGGCGGCCACTTTCCCAAGGCCGCGGTCAGGCTCAAGGACATCGACAAGGTCGCAGGAGTGTTCTTTCGTGCCCTCGGCGGCGACCCCGGCCTGCGTGTCGCCGCCGCCACGGCCGACGCCCATGGGGCGCGACGCAGCCTGCTGCAACGCATCGCCGGCGCCGACGAACGCCTTGCGCGCGGCCGCATGGACCTCTCCACCCTGCGCCTGCCACCGGAGATCGACGCGCTGCCCGAGCGCAGCCTGAACCGCGACCTTTACCTATGGCTGGCCGCACTCGCCGCCGGGCACGCCGATGGTGACGCCGACGCCGATGCCGCGGTCGACGCTGCGCTATCCCCCTTGCCCCAGGGCCAGATCGACGTGGAAGCCAGCCGCGAGTTGCGCGAGAACCAGCGTGCCACGCTGCGCGCGCTCAAGCGCTGGCCAGGGATGGAGGCGCGCTATCGGCGCCTGGTCGATGCCGTCATCGCCCAACGCCGCCCGCCCTCCAAGCTGCCACCGGCCGAGGCGGAGCGCGAGACCCTGCTGCGCCAGGCGATGCACGCCCCTGGCAGTGTGGCGGCCTTGCCCGCCCTGCCGCTCAAGGCCAAGCCGGCGCAGCCGGTGCTGCTGTGGCTGAGCGACTTCCGCAGCAAGGACGTGGCCGGCCTCACCGGCAGCGGCAGCGGCGCCGAAGCGGCCGAGGGCGGCAACAGCCGTCCCGGACGCGACGCCAGCCAGCAGGCGCACCGCGTCGAACGCCAGGAGAATGCGCCCGAGAAGCACGGCATGATCATCCCCTTTCGCGCCGAGAGCCTGCTGTCGGTGGCGGAATTCATCAAGGTCAAGCGCAGCACGGACGACGATCCGGACGACAACGCCGCCGACGCCGCCGCCAACCTCGAGCACCTGTCGATCACGCGCGACAACGAGCGTGTCGCCTCCAAGGTGCGCTTCGACCTCGACCTGCCCTCGGCCGCCGAGGACGACGTCGTGCTGGGCGAGGGCATCCCCCTGCCCGAATGGGACTACCGCAAGAACCTGCTGCGCGAGGACCACGTGCGCCTGATCGAGCTGAGCGCCGCCGCCCATGATCCGCGTGCCGTCCCCTGCCCGCTGCCCGAGCCGCTGCGGCGCACCGCGCGCCGCCTGCACCGCCAGTTCGCCGCACTCACGCCGGGCCGACGCTGGCTCAAGGCGCAGGGCGATGGCAGCGAGCTCGACGTCGATGCGGTGGTGCGTGCCGCCACCGACCGCGCCAGCGGCCACCACCCCTCCGACCAGCTCTATCTGTCGCTGGAAAAGCGCGAGCGCGATCTCGCCTGCCTGGCCCTGGCCGACCTGTCGCTGTCGACCGACGCCTGGGTGTCGTCCGAGGCGCGCGTCATCGACGTCATTCGCGATTCCCTGCTGCTGTTCGGCGAGGCCCTGATGGCCACCGGGGACCGCTTCGCGCTGTGCGGCTTCTCGTCGGTCAAGCGCAGCAACGTGCGCTTTCACCGCCTGAAGGACTTCGACCAACGCTTCGACGACCGTGCCCGCGGCCGCATCATGGCGATCAAGCCCGGTTACTACACGCGCCTGGGCGCGGCCATCCGCCACGCCACCAGCATCCTCGACAAGCAGTCGGCGGCCCGTCGCATCCTGCTCATCCTGTCCGACGGCAAGCCCAACGACCTTGACCTCTACGATGGCCGTTACGGCATCGAGGACACCCGGGTGGCGATCGTCGAGGCCCGTGGCCGTGGCATCGTGCCCTTCTGCGTGACCATCGATCGCGAGGGCGCGAGCTACCTTCCGCACCTGTTCGGCCCGGCCGGCTTTGCCGTCATCCGCCAGCCCGACGAACTGCCCGCCCGCCTGCCCATGTTCTATGCCCAGCTCACCCGGTGAAGCCATGAACCACCGAGACCTCCCCTGCGCCCAAGCGCTGCATGACAACACGCCCGGCGAGCCGGCCACCCCGGAACTCGAGCGCCTGTGCCGACTTCTCGGCCAGGCTTCGTTGTTCAACGGCCTCGGCTGCCACGAGATCGCCCGCTTCGCGCGTGGCGTGCGCGAGCTCAAGGCCGCCCGCGGCGACATCCTGTTCCATCGCGGCGACACCTGCCACGGCTTTCACCTCATCCTCAGCGGCCAGATCAAGCTCGCCTTCACCTCGGCCGAGGGCAACGAAAAGGTGGTCGACATCCTGCATCCCGGGCAGAGCTTCGGCGAGGCGGTGATGTTCATGGACAAGCCTTACGTGGTGATGGCACAGGCGCTGACCGATGCCAGCCTGCTGCACATCGGCAAACAGGTGTTCTTCGACGAGATGGCCGGCGACCCGATGTTCTGCCGCAAGATCATCGCCGGCCTGGCACAGCGCCTGCACCAGTTGATGGCCGACGTCGAGAGCTACTCCTTGCGCTCGGGTCGCGAACGCATCATCGGCTACCTGTTGCGGGAGGAAGAGCGCGAGGGCGAGGGCGTCGCCGTCGGCCGCGTGTCGATCCGCCTGCCCACCAGCAAGGGCACGATCGCCTCGCGGCTCAACCTCACCCAGGAGCACTTCTCGCGCATCCTGCACGAGCTCACCGATTCCGGCCTGATCGAGGTCGAGGGCCGCACCATCCACATCCCCGACATCGGCAAGCTGCGCATGAGCCTGGGCTGAGCCCTCTGCTTGCGTGCGGTGCACGGATCGCTCGCCCGATCGTGCATTTCATCCTTGACCGGCCCTGCGCCCGACCAATAATGTCGCGCACACTTTCTTGCCCAGGCCGCTTCGATGACAGAACAGGAAATTCAGCTGCACCAGGCCATCCCGGCGGACAAGGCGCCCGCCTGTGAGCGTTGCCGCGCGCTAGAGCCCCTGCCATTCGATTTCAGCATGGCTTTTCAGCCCATTGTCGACCTCGGCACGGGGGCGGTCTGGGGCTGGGAGGCACTGGTACGCGGCGCCAATGGCGAAGGCGCCGCCAGCGTGCTGTCACGGGTGAACGACGACAACCGTTACCAGTTCGACCAACGCTGCCGCACCCGCGCCATCGAAATCGCGCATCAGCTTGGGCTGACCTCTAGACTGAGCATCAACTTCCTGCCCAACGCCGTCTATGAGCCACGTGCCTGCATTCGCGCCACCATCGAGGCGGCGAACCGCGTGGGCTTCCCGCTCGACCGTCTGCAGTTCGAGATCACCGAGGTCGAGGAGGTGCAAAACGACGGCCATCTGCGGCGCATCGTCGAGGAATACCGCGCGATCGGCTTCGGTACCGCGATCGACGACTTCGGCGCCGGCTATGCCGGACTCAACCTGCTCACGCACTTTCAGCCCGATACGCTGAAGCTCGACATGAACCTGATCCGCAACATCGACCAGGACCGTCGGCGTCAGCTGATCGTGCGCCACCTGACCCTGCTCGCGGCCGAACTGCCCTGCACCTTGATCGCCGAGGGCGTGGAGACCCTCGACGAGGCCCGCTGTCTGGCCGACATGGGCATCAGCCTGCAGCAGGGCTACCTCTACGCACGCCCCGGCTTCGAGTCCTTGCCCGTTCCCGATCCGGGTGTGCTGGCCAGCCTGCTCGCCGCCTGAGTGCACCGTGGGGAGCCAACGGACCTTGCCCGGTCCGCAGGCCGCGGCGGCCTACGCATGGACTCGCCCTTCCGCTCAGCCCTCCTTGCCGTCGACCCTCGCGCGCAGCAGGAAGGGCGTGTAGCGCCACAGATAGAGCGCGAAGCCGAGCGACCACAGCATCGCCGCGGCATGGATCCCGCCGACCAGCGCGGCAGGAATCAAGGCCACACTGAGCACACGCACCAGCGCGGCCAGCAGCACCAGCGCATAGGCCAGCGTCTCGATCGGGCCGGCGACCAGCATGCGCCCGGTGTGACCGAGCGCGGTGCGCGTGATCATGCCGATGATCAGGCCACCGGTCGCACCGATCGCGAGCGCATGAATGCCGGCCGAGCGCGGCAGCACGCCGAACTGCGTGAGCGCGATCAGCGCGAGGCCGAGCGGAATCCACAGGTAGGCCAGGTGCAGCACCCACAGCAGCGGCACACCGCGGGTCGCCCACGGGTTCCAGCCCCCCAGCCGCAGCGCCTGCAGGATCGCGGCGAGGAGCGACACCGCCCCCGCCCAGGCGCCCGCACCGAGCGCCCACAGCAGCAGGGCGAGGCCGGTGGCGATGGCTGCCGCCCAGTCCAGACGCGGGTCGCGCCACTGCTTGATGCCACGCACGGCGTTGAAGGTGAACATCGGGATCACGCGCCCGCCGATGACGGTCTCCAGCACCACGATCAGCCCGAGCGCAAGGTGCATCGCCATCAGCGGATCGATCTCGAGTACGCCCAGCACCGCGAGGTGGAAAAGCAGGTTGGTCAAGGCCAGCAGCCCCGGCAGCACGCCGACGAAGTAGTTGCGCTTGCTCTTGGCCTTCACCAGCACCCGCAGCAGCAGGGCCGCGGCCACCGGCAGGAAGGCGATGTCGATGACTGCGACCCACACCCCGCTGCCAAAGGCCATCGCCAGCCGTCCCGCCAGCCACAGCACAGCCAGCGCCAGCAGCGGCTTGCCGGCGGGCGTGTCGAGACCCGTCCAGTTGCGCCCCGCGGTAAACAGGAAACCGATGATCACCGCCACCGCGAAGCCGAAGATCATCTCGTGCGCATGCCACCACATCCCCGGAATCGGCAGCTCGAGCCCACCGGAATACGCCACCGCCCAAAGCGGAACGGCGACCGCCGCGAACAGCGCGGCGAGCAGATAGAAGGGCCGGAAGGCGAGCGCCCACAGCGAGAAGGTGTCGGGCGGGATGCGTTTGGTGGTGGGCTCTTCGAGCGGAATCAGGGGCATTGCGTGTTCTCGGGGATGGCGGGGCGTAGGTGATGCGAAAGGAGGACGTCGGGCACCCGCCTCAGTGGCTGGTGCCTTCCTCGCGGGTGATCTTGTTCCAGACGTTGTACTTGCCGACCGGCTTTCTCATCGGCAGGCGCTTGACCTCCTCGAGCGTCTGCGCGTCGAGCACGATCACCGCGCCGTCGTCTTCCCACAGGCTCGCCAGCGCATGGCGGCCGTCACGGGTGAACTCGATGTGAGCGAGCGTCTTGCCGGGCTCACCGGTGATCTCCCTGACCACCTCGAGCGTCTGCTTGTCGATCACCTGCAGGATGTGCTTGGCCTCGGGGCTCATCATCGAATCGACGAAGGCGAAGCGGCTGTTGCCGTGGCTGCGCAGGAAGAAGCCCGGGCCGCGGGTCGGGATGCGCTTGATGACCTCCCAGGTCTTCATGTCGATGACCGTGACCTCGCCCGCCTTCAGGTTGGTGCTCGCCATGACCGTGCGCGGCTTTGCATCGGGCCCGGCCGCGGGGTCGACCCACTCCCAGGTGATGCCCGAACCGAGGTGCGGCATGCCGTCGAGCGGCAGGTTGGCGATCTTCTTGCGGACGTCCAGGTTCACCACCTGGCCGACGCCCTCGCGCGAAGCACCCATCAGCTCGGAGTAGTCCTGGGTGAAGAAGAAATCGTCCAGCACCTCGGCCAGGATGGTGCGGCGCGGATTCAGGTAGCCGGGGATGAAGCTGCCTTCGCGCTGGGTGTAGTCGTGGATGAAGCCGGTCGGGATGTCCTCGACCGCCTTGGTGTAGCTGATCTCCCACACCTCAGGCACGTCCTTGAGCGCGGCGATGAAGGACTGGCGCGGCGTGGCGTCATAGACCGCGGACACGCGCGAACTGATCTTGCCGTCACGGTCCTTGGCCTCGATCGACTTGATCAGCTTGAGGTCACCGTCGAGCAGCACCAGGTTGTGCGGCAGGTAGTTGGCCACCGCCACGTGCTTGCCATCGGGCGAGGCGGCGACGTTGCGGGTATTGATGCCGGCGCGGATCTCGGCCACCACCTTCAGGTTCCACAGGTCGAACTTGGTGATCCAGCCGTCGCGCGAGCCGAAAAAGACATAGCGCCCGTCGCCGGCGAACTTGGGCCCGCCATGCAGCGCGAAACGCGACTGGAAGCGGTGGATGGGCTCGAGCTTGTCGCCATCGAGCACGCTGACATGGTGGTCGCCCGCCTCCACCACCAGGAAGAGATTCATCGGATCGGCGTCGAACACCGGCTTGTCGGACAGCGTGGCCGGATCGACATGCTGAATGCGCGAGGCGGTGATGTCGGCATCGGTCCAGCGCGGCTCGGGCACCACCGGGGTGTAGATCCAGTCGGCGATGGCGGCGATCTCGTGCGCGGCCAGCTGGGCGGCGAAGCCCGGCATCTGGGTCGCGGTGCGGCCCTCGGCGATGACCTTCAGCGCCTCGCCCTTGCGCAGGCGCGAGAGGTTCTCGGGCAACAGCGCCGGCCCCATCGCGCCGAGGCGATTGGGCGCATGACAGGCGGCGCAATGCTGCGCGTAGAGCTGGGCGACGTCGACACCGGCCGGCGCCGTGGCCGCGCCTGCCGGCTCGGCGGCCGTCGCCGCGGGCAGCACGAAACCGAGGGCGACCGCGACGACGGCAAGGGACGGAAGGGCTTTCATGCCGACACCTTGGTGATGCGCACCCAGGGGGTGGTGACGACGCGCTCCGCGCCGTAGTCCTCGGCGCTGACACCGATCTCCTCGTCGTCGAGATAGCAGGCGGGATCCTCCGCCCAGGGGTTGCCGGTCACCTGTTCGGCGCGCACGCGCGAGCTGCCGTTGCAGATGTCCAGATAACGACAGGCGCCACAGCGGCCCTCGAGCTTGCGCGGGTGCTGCTTGAGTCCTGCCAGCAGCGGGTTGGAGAGGTCGTTCCAGATCTCGCCGAAGGCGCGCTGGCGCACGTTGCCGAGCGGCACATGCCACCACATGGTGTCCGGGTGAACGATGCCCAGGTTGTCGATGTTGGAGACATTGACACCGCTGGCGTTGCCGCCCCACTGGCGCAGCTTGGCCTCGATGTGGGCAGCGCGCTCGGGAAAGCGGCGCTGCACCCAGTGCAGCAGGAAGGGGCCGTCGGCGTCGTTGTTGCCGGTGACGAAGTCCTTGTCGATGCCGCGCCGATGCAGGTCGAGGCAGGTCTCGAACAGCAACTCCATGGCTTCGCGCGTGGTGCGATGGCGGGCGTCGCCGGCGCGGTTCTTGTTGCCCCGGCCGGCATAGTTGAGGTGCGAGAAGTAGAACTTGTCGATGTTCTCGTCCTCGACCAGCTTCAGCAGCGCCGGCAGGTCATGGGCATTGCCCTCGGTCATCGTGTAGCGCACGCCAACCTTGATGCCGCGATCGCGGCACAGGCGGATGCCGTGCATCGAGGCCTCGAAGGCGCCCTGCTTGCGGCGGAAGTGGTCGTGGGTGGCGCCGATGCCATCGAGGCTCACGCCAACGTAATCGAAGCCGATGGCGTCGATCGCGTCGATGTTCGATTCGTCGATCAGCGTTCCGTTGGAGGACAGGCCGACGTAGAAGCCCATGCCCTTGGCGCGACGGGCGATGTCGAAGATGTCGGGCCGCAACAGCGGCTCGCCGCCCGACAGGATCAGCACCGGCACGCGTGCCGCCTTGAGATCGTCCATGACCTTGAACACCTCGGCGGTATCGAGCTCGCCGGGAAAGTCCTTGTCGGCCGAGATCGAATAGCAGTGCTCGCAGGTCAGGTTGCAGCGCCGGATCAGGTTCCAGATCACCACCGGGCCTGGCGGATTGCGCCGCGGGCCGGCAGGGGTCGGGTGATCGAGTTCGCGGATGAATTGGGAGATGCGGAACATGGAAACCTCCTTGTTGCCGCGATTACAGCCCAGCGAGACGAGCGGGAAAATGATGCCGGTCAAGGGGCGCCCGATCCCACCGCGGATGAAGCCGAAAGGCCGCGGTTCGTGCGCCTTCGCGCGGAGCCTTGCGCCCCGCTCAGCCGCCGATGCGCAAACCGGTCTTCTTCAGGATCCCAGCGGAGAACAGCACGTCACGCCCTCGGCAGGCGCCGCCGAACTCAGCCTCGAGCAGCGTGGCGATCTCGTCCACGCGCGCCATCGCCGCTTCGCGACTGCCTGCGTGCACCATCGCGAACAGGTTGTAGGGCCAGTCCGGCAGGTGGCGCGGGCGGCGGTAGCAATGCGTGACGAAAGGCAGCGCCCCGACCCGCTCGCCGACCGCGTCGATCAGCGCATCGTCGATGTCCCACACGCTCATGCCATTGGCCGTATAGCCGATCGCATAGTGGTTGGGTACCGCGCCGATGCGACGTATGCGGCCGTCGTCCAGCATCGCCGCCATGCGCTCGCGCAAGATCGGCTCGCTCACACCGAGTTGCGCGGCGATGGCCGCATACGGTCGCGGCACCAGCGGCAAGCCGCCCTGAGTGGCGAGCACGATGCGACGGTCGAGATCGGCGAGCGTACCCTCACTCCCCCCTTCAGCGCCCGTGCCGTCCATTGCGTTCGCCCGCATCACGCCTCCAGCTTCATTTCGACGAAGTATTCCCTCTCCTTCGGGAACAGATGCACGGCCAGGCCGGTAGCGGCCTCCATGCGCCGTGCGCAATCCTCGATGCCAGCCGGCGATTCGGTGGCAAGCACGAACCACATGTTGAGCGCGTGCTCGCGCCGGTAGTTGTGCGCCACCTCGGGAAAGGCATTCACGGCCTCGACCACCCGCGCCCAGTCCGCCTCCGGCACCGCAATCGCGGCCAGGCAGAAGGCGCCGCCCATGCGCTCGATCTGGAACATCGGCCCGAAGCGGGTCAGCACATGATCGTCGAGCAGGCTTTGCAGGCGCGCGATGACTTCAGACTCGGGCAGGCCGAGCGCCGCCCCGACCTCGGCGAAAGGCGTCTCGCTGAGCGGGAAATCGCCCTGCAAGGCGTTGATCAGACGACGATCGACCTCGTCCGGCGCGCGCCGCGCCGCCACGCCACGACGGCCGCCCGACCCTGCGCGCTCGCCCGCGCCGGCCTTCGCCTCAGACATGGGCGGCATCGCTGGCAGCCAGATAACGAGCGCCGGTCTGCTTGAAGCGACGGCAACTGAACAGCACGGCGTGCGGATGGGCATCCAGGCCGAGGCGGGTGGCCAGATCCTCGCGCGCGGCGAGCACCTCGTCGCGCGCACTGCCGTGAATCATGCAAAAGAGGTTGTAGGGCCACTCCGGCACAACGCGCCGGCGGCGATAGCACAACGTCACCGCCGCTTCGCCAGCAAGGCGGCGGCCGAGTTCGGACACCTTATCGTCCGGCACATCCCACACGCACATGGCGTTGGCTTCCAGCCCCAGTTCGTGATGACGCACGACCACGCCGAAGCGCCGGATCAGACCTTCCTCGACCCAGCGCGCGACCAGCTCGAGGGTCATCGCCTCGCTGAGCCCGACGCGGGCACCCAGTCGGGCGAAGGGCTGCGGCTCGATCTCCAGCCCCTGCTGCAGGGCGGTGATGAGCGCGCGCTCGATGGTGGGCAGCGCACACGCGGCGTCGCCCGTGCCGAGGGCGATCGGCTCATGACGCGGCGTGCGTGCCACCCCCGGCCCCTTCAGGTCAAAGCCGAGGTCGATGTGGAACTCCTCTTCCAGCGGCAGCACGATCACCTCGCAGCCGGTATCGCGCTCGATGGCTGCGACCACCTCGCCCAACTGTGCCTGCGACGCTGCGGTGACCACGAACCACAGGTTGTAGCGATGCTCGCGCTGGTAGTTGTGGTTGATCGAGGGCTCCCGACTCACCCGCGCAGCCACTTCCTCGAGGCGCTCGGGTGGCGCAGCCAGCGCGGCAAGCGCACTGGCCCCCAGGCGCCGCGGCGCGAACACCGCCCCCACCCGGCTCACCAGGCCCTGCTGCCTGAGCGCGCGGTAGGCGGCGATGACCGCCTCTTCGCTACTGCCGACGCTGTTGGCGATAAGGGCGAATGGCCGCGCCTCGAGCGGGAAGTCACGCTGCCACTCGTTGAGCAGGCGAAAGGCCGTGTCGTTGACCGTGCTCGGCAGGCTGACATTGCGTGGCATCAGAACCCCGTGCGCGCGGCGCGCGTGGTGAAGAAGATGCCGCTCGGACTGAGTGAGTCGAAGCCACCGATCGGCTGTTTGGAGGCGGTGTCGTAGATGACCACGCGATTGTCGTCGCGGGCGGACAGCCACACCTCGTGGCCCTTGGACAGGAACTCCATATGCAGGATGCCGCGGCCCGGCTGCAGGGTATGGGTCACCTCGCCGCTGACGGTGTCGATGACCTGCACCCAGCCATTGTCGGGGAAAGCGAAATTGACCCAGATCTCGCGTCCATCGGGCCGTGCCATGGCGAACACCGGCTGGCTCTTGACCGGGATGCGGCCGACCTCCTGCCAGGTATCGGTGTCCACCACCAGGACCTCGTGGCGCCCGATCGCCGGCAGATAGGCTCGCCCGCCGGCCACCGACCAGCCGCGCAGATGCGGCATCTTGAACACCGGCAGGGGTTCCTCGCCGCGGCCGTAGCCCGCGAGGATCTTGCGGCTGCCCTTGTCCAGGTTCCACAGATCGATCAGTGCCAGGCCATCCTCGCCGAACAGCCCGGCGATGTAGTAGCGGCCATCGGGCGTGACAAGCGCGTCATAGGGCTGCTTGCCACCGGCGAAGCGCTGGGTGACCGGATTGCGCGGGTCGGAGAAATCGGTGATGCGGATCTCGCCGGCCTCGAACAGCGCGTAGATGAACCGCTTGCCCGACAGGTCAGCGAGACCGACCACCTTCGAGCGCCGGCCGTCCTCGGTGGTGGCCGGCACGTCGGCGACCAGCTCGAGGGTATGAGCATCGAAGGCCTTGATGCCACCCGGCTCGTAGTTCTGCACCACGACCAGGCTGCCGTCATGCGAGATCGAGCCGCCGATCGCATTGCCCGCCTGCAGCACGCGGCCGACCACCTTCGCCTCGAGCAGGTCGACCTTGGTCAGCCCACCGTCGCGCCCGAAGACGAAGGCATGACGTCCATCGCGCGAGAACACCACCGAGGCATGCGACAGGTCGCCCAGCCCATCGACGGTGGCGAGGACACTTCGCCCAGTGGTTTCAACCACCTTGACCTTGCCATCGGCGCGCTCGATGACGACACCGAGGTCACCCGTGCCGCGCAGCGTCACCGGCGGCGTGCTCGCACACGCCGAGAGCAGGAACACGATCGCGGGCAGGATCACGGCCCACAGGGCGGGCGGCGCGAGACGAACGGCTTGGGAAGACATGCGGACTCCAGCATTCAGGGCCGGGAGTGGCCTGGAAAGGTCGGGTACGACAGGGTGGATGCGGCGAGCGTGCGGCGCACGCTGCTCAATTCAGCGAACTCGTCGCGGGCAGGCCAGCGTCGGGCGGAAAACCCCGCATCAACTGATCGACGATCCATTCGGCCTCGGCCTCGGTGACGATGCCGCGAAAAGGCGGCATCGGCGTGCCGGGGCGACCGCCCATGATGGTGGCCACGAGGCCCTCGGCCGGCTTGTCGGCCAATGCCTCGACCGTGAGCGCGGGGCCCAGGCCACCCTTTAGCGTCAGGCCATGGCAGGAGCCACAATCCTGGCGAACGACGTGTACGAGCTCGCGATAACGGTCGGGATCGGGCGCGGGCGGCCGGGTGTCGCTTGCGGCGGCGAAGGCAGAAACCAGGGCAGCACCAATGAACACGGCGACATGGGCAACGAGGGGCGGCAGCTTCATCTTGTTCTTCCGACGGGCTTCGATTCGGGAACAGGATGGACTTTTGAGCGTTCCGAAACCTTGACTCGAATCAACCCCATCTGCAGCAGGGTTGCCCGGTGCACAGGCTCAGTCCTCGACGATGACCACGCCCAGCATTTCGGGGTGCGGCCCGCAGCGGTACTCGAAACGACCGGGCTGATCGAAGGTGCGCGACCAGCGCTCGCCCGGGAAGAAGCGCTCGGATTCTTCGTTCGCGGCGATGAAGTACACCGAGTGACTGACCCGCTTTTCCTCGTTCACCCAGGTGACGGTGTCGCCGGTCTTGATCCGCAACTCGACCGGTACAAAGGTGTACTTCTCGATCAGCACCTGGTGGTCTGCGGCCGCGGCCGGTGCGCAGAAAGCCCATGCGCTCACGGCTGCAGCGATGAACCGGCGATCAATTCCTGCCTTCATGGACGCTGCTCCTGTCGTGGAACAAGCACATTCTGGACGTTCCAGACGCGAACGGGAACCCGGGCAAGCCCGAATTCCCGCTCAGTTTCAGAGACGCCTGCCACGCTCGCGTGGCGCAAGGGCGCCGGCGATATCAGTGCTTGGCGGCCTTCACATCGCCTTCGGCATCGATGCCCAGCTTGTAGCCGAGCGAAACATGGTGGTAACGACCGGCAGCGTTGTCGTTGTGGATGGCGAAGCCGAAGTTGTAGCTCTTGCCGGCCTCGAGCGTCACGTCACCTTCACCGCCGGTGAGCTTACGGGTGAACACGACCGCCCAGGCATCACCGTCCTGCTTGCCTTCGGCGCTCACCAGCGCCGCCCCGCCTTCCATGACGCGCGTATCGGCGACGTGTCCATTGAAGCCCTTGTTCTCGCCGCTGCGCCACTGGTAGAGATCGTAGAACTTGCCGTCGGCCAAGGAGCCGCCTTTCACGTACTTCTTCTTGGCGTCGTCGGCGCCCGGCATGGTGCGCGAATCCTGGTGGCAGGTCGCCCAGCATCCGCTCTGGTCGGCGAGCTCGACCTTGCCGCCCGACTCGAGCATGAAGGCGATCTTGACCGGGTTGGCCTCGTCCATCTTCGGCGCGCCCGAGGCGGCCGGCTGCTTCCAGGAGAAGCGCAGGTAGAGGTTCTCGCCATCATGCGCCGCCTGGACCGTCACCGGGATGAAGGGCGCCTTGCCCGGGATCGGGTTCGGCTCGAGCTTCTGGCCGCTGGCGATCTTCTTGCCCATGTCGGCCGCCTCGTCGCTGTGGCAGTCGGCACAGGTCTCACCCTTGCGCAGGGCACGGGCGCCACCGTGCTCGGTACCCTTCTGGATCCACTCGAGCGGCGATACACCCGGGTAGAACAGGGTGATCTCCTTGGCGTCGACCTTGCCCCAGTCGGGCGCGGCAGCCAAGGCGCCACCCGCACCAAAGGCCAGAAGTGCGCCGACGGCGCCGGCAATCATCGTCTTCTTCATCGTCATTCCCTCACTGTGCTTGGGTTGGCCATTCTTGCGCGAGAAGGCTTACTCCTCGTCTTCCTCGGTCATGCCTTCCGGCTTGTGGTGCGCGATGCCCTTATGGCAGTCGATGCAGGTCATGTTGTCTTCCTGCGCCATCTCGTGCTGCTTGCGCGCACGCTGCTTCTGCGCCTCGGTGTTCATGCTCTCGAAGCTGTGGCAGTTGCGGCACTCGCGCGAATCGACCGCCTTCATGCGCGCCCATTCGCGGCGCGCCAGCTCCAGACGCTTGGCTTCGAACTTCTCGGGTGTGTCGATGGTGCCGGTGATCTTGCCCCAGACTTCGCGCGAAGCCTGGATCTTGCGGATCATCTTGTACGTCCAGTCCTTCGGCACGTGGCAATCGGAGCAGACGGCACGCACACCGGTGCGGTTGCTGTAATGGATGGTCTCTTTGTACTCCTGATAGACGTTGTCGTGCATTTCATGGCAGGAGATACAGAATTTCTCGGTATTCGTCGCTTCCATGGCGGTGTTGAAGCCGCCCCAGAACAGGATGCCGATGACGAAACCGACCGCGAGCAGGCCGCCCAGGGATTTCTTGGAGGGGCGGCGAAGGCGCGCCAGCAGGCCGCCAGATTGTTCTTGTTTGGTGTTGCTGTCTCGATCTGACATGGAAACTTTACCCTCTCTGCCCCCGCGCCGAGGCGCGGGGGTTTCTCAGGCTACGATCGAACCGGCCGATCAGTAGATATCGTGCATCGTGTTATAGACGTTGAACTTGCCGGTCGGCGTGACCATCTCGGGCGAGGTGATGACCTTCTTCAGTTGCAGGGTCTTGTCATCGTAGATCACGATGGCCGACTGGTCGGTCTTGCCGCCCCACAGCGAGATCCAGACTTCGTCACCGGCCTCGTTGTACTCGGGGTGGGTCGCGCGACGGATCGCCTTGCTTTCCGGCAGGCCGGAATCCTTGGCGACGTCGAGGCGCTTGGGCTCCTTCGACAGGTCGGTCAGGTCATACACGTACACCGACTCGGCGATCTCGCGCTCCGGGTTCATCGGCGCATCGGCCCACAGGTTCTTGGACTTCGGATGCGTCTTGACGAACAGGTTGCCGGCGCCCGGCATCTTGAGCTCCTGGACGACCTTCCAGTTATGCTCCTTGAACTTGGCGAACTTGGCGTCGTCGTGCGCGGTCGAGATCAGCGACACGACGTCGTCACCCAGGTGACCCGTCGCCCACACCGGACCGAACTGCGGATGGACGAAGTTGGCGCCGCGACCCGGGTGCGGGATCTTGGCCGTATCGACCAGGGCAGCCAGCTTGCCGGTCTGGGTGTCGACCGCTGCCACCTTGTTGGAGGCGTTGGCCGCCACCATGAAGTAGCGCTTGGTCATGTCCCAGCCGCCGTCATGCAGGAACTTGGCGGAATTGATCGTGGTGGTCTTGAGGTTGTCGATATCGGTGTAGTCGACCAGCAGGATCATGCCGGTTTCCTTCACGTTCACAACCCACTCGGGCTTGATGTGCGAGGACACGATCGAGGCCACGCGGGGCTCGGGGTGGTAATCGCCATCGACGGTCTGACCGCGGGTCGACACGATCTTGTACGGCTCGAGCGTCTCGCCGTCCATGATCGAGTACTGGGGCGGCCAGTAGGTGCCGCCGATCAGGTACTTGTCTTCGTAACCCTTGAACTTGGAGGTATCGACCGAACGCGCATCCGAACCCAGACGGATGGTGGCCACCGTCGTCGGCTCTTCGTAGAACATGTCGATGATGGTGGTCAGGCCATCGCGACCCACGGTGTAGACATAGCGGCCCGAGGCGGACAGACGCGAGATGTGAACCGCGTAGCCGGTGTCGAGGATCTTCCAGATCTGGTGCGTGTCACCGTCGACCAGGGCCAGCTTGCCGGCGTCGCGCAGGGTGATGGCGAACACGTTCTTCAGGTTCACCTTGTTCATCTGCTTGGTCGGACGCTGGTCAACCGGAACCAGAAGCTTCCAGCTGTCGCGCATGTCCTTGAGCGAGAACTCGGGCGGGACCGGCGGCTCGACCTGGATGTAGCGCGCCATCAGGTTGATTTCTTCGGGCGTGAGGATGTCGTCGTAGTTGACCATGCCGCCTTCGGTACCGTAGGCGATGATCTTCTCGAGACGGTCGGTACCCAGCTTCAGGGTGCCGCCTTCCATCTTCGTGCCGTCGGGCATGGTCTTGCTCCAGGCCGGCTCGAGGTTCTTGCCGGTGGCGCCCTTGCGCAGCACGCCGTGGCAACCGGCACAGCGCTCGAAGTAGATCAGCTTGCCCTGCTCCATTTCCTCGGCAGTCAGCTTGGGAGCTTCCTGCGCCCAGGCGCTGCTCATCGCCAGCGGCAGGATTGCCATGGCGAGCGTCTTACCGATCAAGCTTTTGTTTTGCATTTCCCTCTCCTTTACGACACGGGATGTGAAACAACACGGTGAGGGCAGTATGGTTTTTTAGGCAGTCGCCGATCCTTGATGTGAATTAATTTTCCCCATGACGCGTAAGGATAAAGTTGTGCCACGGTCGGAACACGCCCGAAACGCCACACACGCCCTCATCCACGCCCTTCACCTGACCCCTCGCCGGAGCCCGAACCATGTATGCAGCGATCCACACAGCAAGCACTGCGCAGGGCAAGCACCGGGGGGCACGCGCATTCAGGGCGACGGGAAGCCGCCGTGCCTCCGGCTCGCATGACTTCGACCCCGCCGCTGCCGACGAGCTGCAGGCCAAGCCCAGGGTCGGCAAGGTCTACCTGGTCGGCGCCGGGCCCGGCGACCCCGAGCTGCTGACGATGAAGGCGGCACGCCTGATCGCCTCGGCCCAGGCCGTCGTATTCGACCACCTAGTCGGCGAAGCCATCGTTGACCTGATCCCGGCCTCGGCGCGCCGCGTGTATGCCGGCAAGGAGGCCGGCAACCACGCTCTGCCCCAGCACGAGATCAATCAGCTCCTCGTCGATCTGGCCCGCCAGGGTCTGGACGTCGTGCGCCTGAAGGGTGGCGACCCTTTCATCTTCGGCCGTGGCGGCGAGGAAATGCAGGCCGTGCATGCTGCCGGCCTGGAGTGCGAGATCGTCCCCGGCATCACCGCGGCCGCCGGCGCGGCCTCCTGTACCGGCATCCCGCTGACGCATCGCGAGCATGCCCAGACCCTGGTGTTCGCCACCGGCCATCTCAAGGACGGCACGGTCGACCTGGACTGGCCCGCCCTTGCCCGTCCGCACCAGACGGTGGTGATCTACATGGGCCTGGGCGCCCTCGAGCAGATCTGCGCGGCGCTCGTCGCCCACGGCCTGCCCGCGACAACGCCGGCCGCGGTGATTCACGCCGCCACCACGCCGTCGCAGTGCGGCGTGCGCAGCACCCTCGCCGGCCTGCCTGCGGCGGTGCGTGACTCCGGTATCCGCGCCCCTGCGCTGATCATGATCGGCGAGGTCGTGTCGGTCGACCCTGGCCTGCTGCTTGCAGCACGGCTCGCGGCGACGGCCTGACCGCTCCGTCACGGGTCACACCACCGCGATCGCCCCAACGGCGGCGCAGCGCCCGCCGGACAGCGCAGAATCCTTCAAGTTCAAATGCGTATAATCCGCGCACGCCGCATTTCATCCAGGGATCTCCGCGCATGGCCGAAGAGAACCAGTTTTTCCGCCCGATCAGGGATTTCTGCCAGCGCGAAGTGATCACCTGCCGGCCCGAGGACAGCCTCGTTGCAGCGGTCGGACGGATGCGCGAACGCAACATCTCCAGCCTGGTCGTGGTCAGGGACGAGAGGCCTCACGGCATCCTCACCGACCGCGACCTGCGCAACAAGGTGGTCGCACCTGGCCTCGACCCCAGCACGCTCAGCGTCGCTGCGGTCATGAATGCCCCACTGGCCGTGATCGGCGAGGACGACGTGCTGTACGAGGCGCTGTACCGCATGTCGCGGTTGAAAATCCACCGCCTGGTCGTGGTCGATTCCGCGGGCGGGCTTGCCGGCATCATCACCGACACCGATATCCTCAGGCTGCAGGCGCACTCGCCGCATCAGCTCGTGCTCGACATCGAGAAGGCGAACTCCATCGATGCCCTGCGCCACCTGCACGAGCGCATCCAGAAGCTGGTGCTGCACTTGGCCGGCACCGGCGTCGCGATCCGCGACATGGTGAAGCTGATCGCCAACCTCAACGACCAGGTGCTGATCCGCCTCATCCATCTGCTGCGCAACGAGAAATACCCCGACCTCAGCGCCGACTTCGCCTTCGTCGTCATGGGCAGCGAGGGGCGCGGCGAGCAGACCCTGTCCACCGACCAGGACAACGCCATCATCTATGACGATGCGCTTGACAGCGCGCAGGTCGCGCGCCTCGTGGCCTTCTCGCAGGAGCTGATCGATGCGCTGATCTCGATCGGCGTACCCCCCTGCCCCGGCGGCATCATGGCCAAGAACCCCCAGTGGCGGCGCAGCCTGTCGGGCTGGAAGGTCGAACTCAACCGCTGGCTGTCGACGCCCACGCCCGACAACGTGATGACCGGCAGCATGTTCATGGACCTGCGTGCGCTCTACGGTCGTGCCGACCTGGTCGATAGCCTGCGCGAGCACGCCTTCCGGCACATGAGCCAGGACCAGGGCTTCCTGATGCGCATGGCGCAGAACATGACCAATTTTCACCCGCCGCTGGGCTGGTTCGGCCGCATCAAGGTCGAGAAATCGGGGCCCCAACGCGGCAAGGTCGACGTCAAGAAGGCCGGCATCTTCGCCATCACGGACGGCGTCAAGGCACTTGCGATCAAGGCACGCAAGCTCGACGGCAGCACCCATGACCGCATCGAGGCGCTGGTGGCCGACGGCGTGCTGAAGGATGACGCTGCCGCCGACCTGCGGGCGGCCTTCGACTTCCTCGTGCTGATGCGGCTGCGCGGCCATGTCGAGGCCCTGCGCGCCGGCCGCGAGCCGAGCAACTACATTGCGCTCGACCAGCTCAACGCGATGGAACAGGGTGAATTCCGCCTCGCGCTCGAGGGCGTCGTCAAGTTCCAGGCCTTCATCAAGCACCACTTCAGCCTGCATCTGCTGCGGCACTGAAGTCGTCACCGGTGGCAGGGGCCACCGCTCAATCCTCGATGAGTTGCCGGTGCACGCACACCGCGGTGGCGCGCGGGCGCACCGCGCGGCCCCTGGCCTCGACGTGCGCCCGCGTGAAGGCGGCGCCGAACAGCAGGATCAGCGACGAATAATTCACCCATAGCAGCAGCATCACCAGCGAACCCGCCGCGCCATAGGTGGAGGCGGTCGCCGTCGTCGCCAGGTAGAGCGCGATCAGGGCGCGCCCGAGCGCGAACAGCAGGGCGGTGACGAAGGCACCGAGCAGCACGTCGCGCCACAGCAGGATGACATCGGGCAAGACACGGAACACGGTCCCGAACAGCAGCGTGATCACCGCCAGCGACACCGTCCAGTCCAGCCCGAGTACAAGCGCGGGCGGCACCGGCAGCCAGTCCTGGGCAAAGGTGACCAGCGCGCGCAGCAGCACGCTGAGCGTCAGCGACACCAGCAGCACGAAGCCAATGCCGAGCACCACCGCCAGCGACAACAGGCGCGTCTTGAGGTAGATGAACACGCCGCTGCGGGTCGGGCGCGGCGCCACGCCCCAGATCGCGTTGAGCGACATCTGCATCTGCGTGAACACCGTGGTCGCACCGAACAGCACTGCGCCGATGCCCGCCAGCGTCGGCAGCAAGCCGCTTTGCTCGATGCGGCTGTTCTCGACCGCGGTCTGCACCGCGGCGGCGGCTTCAGCGCCGATCGCCGCCTGCAACTGCTCGACGATCTGGCCCTGTGCCGCGCTCTCGCCCAGCACCAGGCCGACCACGGTGACGGCGATGATGACCACCGGCGCGACCGAGAACAGGGTGAAGAAGGCTAGCGCCGCAGCGTGCATGAAGACCTGCGCATCCAGCCACAGGCGCACGGTTCGACTCAACACGCCGAACCAGTATCGAATGAGCGCAGTCACCGGCGTGCTCCCGCGCGACCGGCTGCGGAAAGGGAAACCCGGTAAAGGCCAGTAACCGCCACCCGCGGCGCGTTAAAGGGAAGGACGATCACATTCATGCGGCAAAAGATACCTCATGACACGGTAGCCGCCCACCTTTGCAGCCCGTCGCCGGCCGATGACCACGCCATGCGAGGCCTTGAGCCCGCCGCCATCACGACGATGCCGGACGGCCGCGCCGACGCGCACCTCAGCGACCCATCCGCCCGACGCGAGGCACTTCACGCGCGTCCGTCGATCGCGTGCAGCGCGCTCGGGACACGTTTTCGAACAAGCACGCGCAGCTGCCTATACTTGCAGCGTCCCCCGATCTGCGCCCCCAATGCGACTGCTCACCCACGGCGGTGTCGATACGACCCGCTTCTGGCCCGCCTCCGACAGGATCCGCGCCGCCCCTGCCCAGCGTGATTCCAGCGCCGCCCCGGTGAGGACGCTGCGCGGCGGCGGGGCACACGGCGTCGACGACCGCGCACGCCTGGATGGTGGCGGCAGCGCAGGCGGCTGGCGTGCATGGGCACGCGCCTTCGTGCTGGCGCTGGTGCTTGTGCTCGCCAGCGCCGGCTGTGCCGTGCCAGCGGCTCGGCCCGCCACACCGGCGGCCGCCCCCGAGCAGCCGGCGCACCGTATCTGGGTCGTGCATCACGGCTACCACAGCGGCATCGTCGTGCGCGCCGCAGATGTTGCGCCACAGGCCTGGCCGGCGCGGCGCGACTTTCCGCAGGCCGAGTTTCTGGAGGTCGGCTGGGGCGACCGCGAATACTACATGGCACCTGCCCCGGGGCTGTGGAGCGGCCTGCGCGCCCTGTTGTGGCCGACGCCGGCCGTGCTGCATGTGGTCGCCTTCGACGGGCCCGTCGAGCGCTACTTTGCCGAATTCGGCGTGGTCGAACTGAAGCTGTCACCGTCCGGCTTCGCGGCGCTGGTGGACGCCGTGAGCGACAGCCACGAGCGCGGGCCTGAAGCAGCAGGCGTGGGCACCCTCGCCCAGGGGCCCCAACTGGTCGGGCCAGGACTATACGGCGTCAGCCACTTCTACGCCTCGCGCGAGCGCTTCCACCTGTTCCGCACGTGCAACGTCTGGATCGCCGAGTTGCTGAGCACGGCAGGGGTTCCCCTGCGTCCCAGAACCGTGCTGACCGCCAACGCCTTGTTCACCCAGCTCCGCCCGCACGGCCACATCCTGCGTGAGCCGCCCTGAGCGGGCCAACGGTGCCGCCACCGCAGGCCAGCCCCGACTACTCGGTAACTGCCGTTGACGGGCGGAGGCTCACTCCCACTCGATGGTCGCCGGCGGTTTGCCAGAGATGTCGTACACCACCCGGTTGATGCCGCGCACCTCATTGATGATGCGGTTGCTGACCTTGCCGAGCAGGCTGTGCGGCAGCTCCGCCCAGTGTGCGGTCATGAAGTCCTGGGTCTGTACTGCGCGCAGGGCCACCACGTACTCGTAGGTGCGGCCGTCGCCCATCACGCCCACGCTCTTGACCGGCAGGAAGACGGCAAAGGCCTGGCTCGTCTTGTCGTACCAGTCGGCGGCGCGCAGCTCATCGATGAAGATCGCGTCGGCGCGGCGCAGCAGGTCGGCGTATTCCTGCTTGACCTCGCCGAGGATGCGCACGCCCAGGCCCGGTCCCGGGAAGGGGTGGCGATACACCATGTCGTGCGGCAGGCCGAGCGCCACGCCGAGCTCGCGCACCTCGTCCTTGAACAGGTCGCGCAGCGGCTCGAGCAACTTGAGGCCCAGCGTCTCGGGCAGGCCGCCGACGTTGTGGTGGCTCTTGATCGTGTGCGCCTTCTTGCTCTTGGCCCCGCCCGACTCGATGACATCAGGGTAGATGGTGCCCTGCGCCAGCCATTTTGCGTTCGGCAGCTTCCTGGCCTCGGCCTGGAACACCTCGACGAACTCGCGGCCGATGATCTTGCGCTTCTGCTCGGGGTCGGTGACGCCCTTGAGGTGGCCCATGAACTGCTCGGTCGCATCCACATGCACGACCTTGGCGTGCAGCCGCCCTGCGAACATCTCCATCACCAGCTTGCCTTCGTTGAGGCGCAGCAGGCCATGGTCGACGAACACGCAGGTGAGCTGGTCGCCGATCGCGCGGTGGATCAACGCCGCCGCCACCGAGGAGTCCACGCCGCCGGACAGGCCGAGGATGACCTCCTCGTCGCCAACCTGCTCGCGGATCTTCTGCACCGCCTCGGCGATGTAGTCGGGCATGTTCCAGTCGTGGCCGCAGCCACAGATGTCATGCACGAAGCGGGCGATCATCTCGCGTCCCTTGATCGTGTGCGTGACCTCGGGGTGGAACTGCACGCCGTAGAAGCCGCGCGTCTCGTCGGCCATCGCCGCGATCGGGGTGGATTCGTTGCTGCCGATGACCTTGAACCCGGGCGGCAGCTCGGTGACCTTGTCGCCGTGGCTCATCCACACGTCGAGCAGGCCATGGCCCTCGTCGTTCCGGCGGTCCTCGATGTCCGTGAACAGCTTGGAATGCCCGCGCGCGCGCATCTCGGCGTAGCCGAACTCGCGCTTGCTCGAGCTCTCGACCTTGCCCCCCAGCTGGCTGGCCATTGTCTGCATGCCGTAGCAGATGCCCAGCACCGGCACGCCGAGCTCGAACACCGCCTGCGGCGCGCGCCAGTCCTCGGCCTCGTACACCGAGTTGGGGCCACCCGACAGGATCACGCCCTGCGCGCCGAAGTTGCGCACGAACTCCTCCGACACGTCGAAGGGATGCAGTTCGCAGTACACCTGCTGCTCGCGCACGCGACGGGCGATGAGCTGGGAGACCTGGGAACCGAAGTCGAGAATGAGGATTTTCTGGTGAGCCATGGGCGCGAACGTCTCTAGCGTCTTGAAAAAAGGAAAGGCGGCCTCGCAGCCGCCTGGGAGATTGGGCACCACCCGATCAGCTGATCTGGTAGTTGGGCGCTTCCTTGGTGATCTGCACGTCATGGACGTGGGACTCGCGCATGCCGGCCGAGCTGATCTCGACGAACTCCGCCTGCGCATGCAGGGTCGGGATGTCCGCCGCACCGAGATAACCCATCGACGAGCGCAGACCGCCCATCAGCTGATGGATCACCGCCGTCACCGCGCCCTTGTAGGGCACCCGACCCTCGATGCCCTCGGGCACGAGCTTGTCGATGTTGCCGGTGTTCTCGTCCTGGAAGTAGCGGTCGGCCGCCCCTTTCTGCATCGCCCCGAGCGAACCCATGCCGCGGTAGGCCTTGTAGGAACGGCCCTGGAACAGCACCGTCTCGCCCGGCGCCTCCTCGGTGCCGGCGAACAGGCCGCCGAGCATGACGCAGTCGGCACCGGCGGCGATCGCCTTGGCGATGTCGCCCGAGAAGCGGATGCCGCCGTCGGCAATCATCGGCACACCCGTGCCGGCCAGTGCATTGGCGACGTTGTCGACCGCGGTGATCTGCGGCACGCCGACGCCGGCAACGATACGGGTGGTGCAGATCGAGCCCGGACCGATGCCGACCTTGACCCCGTCGGCCCCGGCATCGACCAGCGCCAGCGCAGCTGCGGCGGTGGCGATGTTGCCGCCCACCACCTCGATGTGCGGGAAGCGCTTCTTGACCCAGCTGACGCGGTCGAGCACGCCCTGCGAGTGGCCGTGCGCGGTGTCGACCACGATCATGTCGACGCCGGCCTCGGCCAGCCGCTCGGCACGCTCTTCGGTGCCCTCGCCCACGCCGATCGCCGCCGCCACGCGCAGGCGCCCCTGCTCGTCCTTGGCCGCCAGCGGATGCTCGGTGGACTTCATCATGTCCTTCACGGTGATCAGGCCGCACAGCTCGCCGGCATCGTTCATCACCAGCACGCGCTCCAGGCGGTGCACGCGCAGCAGCTCGCGCGCCTCCTCCAGGCTCGCGCCCTCGCGGACGGTCACCAGGCGATCCTGCGGCGTCATGATCTCGCTGACGAGCTGATCGTGGTTGGTCTCGAAGCGCGTGTCACGATTGGTGACGATGCCGACCACCTTGCCCGCCTGCACCACCGGCACGCCGGAGAAGCGGTGCTGGCGCTGCAGCGCGATGACCTCGCCCACGGTCATCGTCGGCGGGATGGTGATCGGATCCTTGAGGATGCCGGATTCATGACGCTTGACCTTGTGCACCTCGGCCGCCTGCTCGGCCGGGCTCAGGTTCTTGTGCACCACGCCGATGCCGCCTTCCTGCGCCAGCGCAATCGCGAGGCGGCTCTCGGTGACGGTATCCATCGCCGCGGAAACCAGCGGAATATTGAGCCGGATGCGGCGTGTGACCTGGCTCTGCAGACTCACGTCGCGCGGAAGAACCGTGGAGTGGGCGGGAACGAGAAGGACGTCATCGAAGGTCAGCGCCTTCTGAATCACTCGCATGGCTATTTTCCTTTCGACCAAATCCGTATTATACAGAGCGCTAAAGCGCCATGTAAGCGGCGCAGTCCGGAGATTCTCCATGATGCGCCCCGCCGTCCTCGTTCTTGCCCTGTTCCTCGCGCTACCGGCAATGGCGCAGATCTACAGCTGGAAGGACCGCGACGGCCGCGTGCACTACACCGACACGCCGCCGCCTACCGGCGAATTCACCGTGATCCAGCGCCCGCGCGGGCTGCAACTCGGCCCGCCGCCCGCCGAGGGCAGCGGCGACGCGGCCGCGGCGGCCGAGGGCGAGCCCGATCCCAACCGCCCGCGCACGCTGTCGGAGCGCGAACGCGAGTTCCGCGAGCGCCGCGCCGCGCAGGCCGAAGCCCAGGCCAAGACCCAGGAGGACGCGGCGCGCGAAGCCGAGCGCCAGCGCTTCTGCGAGCAGGCGCGCAACCAGCTCGCGGCCCTCGAATCGGGCCAGCGCATCTCGCGCTTCAATGCCCAGGGCGAGCGCGAGTTCCTCGACGACGACGCCCGCAGCGCCGAAGCGGCACGCCTGCAGGGGCAGATCGCCCAGCACTGCCAGTAGGGGATGACCGCGGGATCAGGCCTGCAGCTCAGACCTGCTCTTCGGCCGGACCGCCCCCCTTCTTCATCACCTTGCCCTCGTCGGCACGCTTCTTCCGTACGGCCTTCGGGTCGGCAATCAGCGGGCGGTAGATCTCGACCCGGTCGCGGTCGTGCAGGGCGGCGTCCGCCTTCACCAGCTTTGCATACACGCCGAGCTTGTTCTTGCGCTCGAGCTCGATGTCCGGGTACTTCGCCAGCAGGCCGGAGGCTTCGACCGCATCGCGCACCGTCGCCCCCTCGGGCAGGCGCAGCTCGACCCGTTCCTGGCGCTGCGGCAGCGCATACACGACCTCGACGTGAATCATCGCGCTCATCTTCAGGCCTTTACGTAGATCTGCCCGGCACGCTTCACGAAGGAATCGACGAAGGTGTTGGCGATGTGGTTGAAGACGGGACCGAGCACCTTCTCCAGCAGCTTGCTGGAGAACTCGTAATGCAGGCTGAATTCGACCTTGCAGGCGGTGTCGCCCAGCGCGGTGAATTGCCAGTGGCCGTCGAGATGGGTGAAGGGGCCGTCGGTCAGCCGCAGGCGCATGTCGCTCGGGTAGCGCTTGGCGTTCTCGGTGCTGAAATGCGCCTTGATGCCGTGGTAATTGATGTGCAGCGTCGCCGAGGTGAGCTCGGCGGTCCGCTGATGCACATCGGCACCGCCGCACCAGGGCAGGAACTGCGGATAGTCCTCGCACCGGTCGACCAGGTCGAACATCTGTGCGGGCGTGAATTCGATGAGAACGAGCTTCTTGACGTCGGCCATGCGCAAGCCTGCCTGTCGGCCCCCACACCCGCCGGAACGGGCGCGCAGCCAAACTGTTAAAATGCGCGATTCTACCGCATGCGGGCACCCCCGTTCGCTGCCGCGCCCCGCGCCCGAGGAATCGCCACACCATGAGCATCATCGAAAACCGCAAGGCCACGCACGACTACTTCATCGAGGAAAGGCACGAGGCCGGCATGGTCCTCGAGGGCTGGGAGGTCAAGGCCATCCGCGCCGGGCGCGCCAACATCAAGGAATCCTACGTCGTCATCCGCGGCGAGGAGATCTTCCTGTTCGGGATGCACATCACCCCGCTCACCACCGCCTCCAGCCACGTCCGCCACGACCCCACGCGCACGCGCAAGCTGCTGCTGCACAAGAAGGAGATCGCCCGCCTGATCGGCAAGGTCGAGCGTGCCGGCTACACCCTGGTGCCGCTCGACATGCACTTCAAGCAGGGCCGCATCAAGCTCGAGATCGGGCTGGCGAAGGGCAAGAAGCTGCACGACAAGCGCGAGGACGAGAAGAAGAAGGACTGGGAGCGCGAGAAGCAGCGCCTGATGCGGGTCAAGGCCTAAGGGCGCGCACGCTCACGAGCTGCACGACAGCATCGAACACCCCGCCTTGTGGCGCGCCCAGTCCGGGCGCCTGGCGGCGAAGCGCTCGCGCCCCGGCTGCGCCTCATAGGGCTTGCGCAACACCTCGAACAAGGTCTCGAGCTCACTCAGGTCGCCCTGTTCGGCCGCATCGATGGCCTGCTGCGCCAGGTAATTGCGCGGCACGTAAAGCGGATTGACGCGGTTCATCGCGGCACGCCGAGTCTCGGCCGCCACGCCCTCCTCCGTCACCCGCGCCGCGTAGCGTTGCAGCCAGGCCGAAAAGTCGCGCGCCACCGCCGCGCGGCGAGCCTCGACGTAGAACACGCCCCCATCGAGCCCGGTCTCGAACAGGGCCGGATCAGGGGCGGCCGGGTCCAGGTCGGCCAGGCGGCGGAAGAAGAGCGTCATGTCCATCTCGCCCGCCTGCAGGATGCGGTGCAGCTCGTCGAGCAGGTGCTCGTCCGCCTGCGTGTCGTCATCCGTCACGCCAGCCCGCCAGGATTCAAGGCCGAGCTTCGCGGCCATCTGCCGCCGGTACTCGGCCTCATGCACGCGGGCATAGCCCGCCAGCGCGCGCTCGAGCGGCTCGACCTGCTGCATCACCGGATACACGGCATTGGCCAGCTGCCACAGGTTCCAGTGCGCGATGCGCGGCTGGTGGCCGAAGCGATAGCGGCGCCCCCCGGCGTCGGTCGTGTTCGGCGTCCAGTCGGGGTCGAAGTTGTCGATCCATCCATAGGGTCCGTAGTCGATCGTCAGCCCGAGGATCGACATGTTGTCGGTGTTCATCACCCCATGCACGAAGCCGACCCGCATCCAGTGCGCCAGCAGGACGGCCGTGCGCCGGCAGACCTCCTCGAACCAGGCCAGGCGACGCGCCACCGGATCGCGCTCGGTGGCGAGCTCGGGAAAGTCGCGGGCGATGGTGAAGTCGATCAGGCGCTCGAGCAGGGGCTCCTCGCCACGCGAGGCGAAGATCTCGAAGTTGCCGAAGCGGATGAAGGACGGCGCCACGCGGCACACCACCGCGCCCGGCTCGGGCCGGGGATGGCCGTCGTAGAACATGTCGCGCACCACATGCTCGCCGGTGGCCACCAGACTGAGCGCACGCGTGGTCGGCACGCCAAGATGGTGCATCGCCTCGCTGCAGACGAACTCGCGGATCGACGAGCGCAGCACCGCACGCCCGTCGGCCCGGCGCGAATACGGCGTGGGCCCGGCGCCCTTGAGCTGCAGTTCCCAGCGTTCACCTCGCGCATTGATCGCCTCGCCGAGCGTGATCGCCCGCCCGTCGCCGAGCTGCCCCGCCCAGTTGCCGAACTGATGCCCGCCATAGCAGGCGGCGTAGGGTTCCATGCCCGGCAGCAGCGCGTTGCCGCCAAACACGTCGGCAAAGTGCTGGCTCCGGACATCGGCCTGATCGAGGCCGAGCAGTTCGGCCACCTCGGGCGACCACGCCAGCAGCGTCGGTGCGCGCACCGGTGTCGGCTCGACCCGCGAATAGCAGGCCCCATGCACCTGGCGAACGTGCCGTCCGTGCTCCGGATCACCGGGCAGCTCGCGCACGAAGCGGTTGTCGAATCGAAGATCATTCATTGGGCTAGGGTCTTGTCGGGCGTTGAGGCCAGGCTGCGCTGACCGGAGGGTGGGGCCTTCCTGGAGCCGGCGAGGACTGTCCGAGCCGAGCGCAGCGACGGCGAGTTCCGCAGCCGGCGGAAGGAATGCCCCGCGCTGCGGTCAAGAGCGCGCCGAAACCGCCCGGCGCCCCACCGCCCTCAGCCCCGTCGAGGATCAAAGGCGTCGCGCACCACGTCAGCGAACAGGTTGGCCGCCAGCACCAGCACGAACATGAATACAAACGCGGCCGCCAGTGACCACCAGACCATCGGCTCGCGGGCAAGTTCGGCGCGCGCCATGTTGATCATGGTGCCGAAGCTGATCGTGGTCGGATCGACACCGATGCCCACATAGGACAGCACGGCTTCCGCCAGCACCAGCCCGGAGAAGTCCATCACCAGCGCGATCATCACGATGTGCATCACGTTGGGCAGGATGTGGCGGCGCAGAATGGCCGGCGTCTTCACCCCGAAGGCGCGCGCCGCCTGCACGTATTCCAGCTCGCGCAGCTTCAGCGTCTCGCCGCGCAGCAGGCGCGCGAGCCCCGTCCAGCTCGTGATGCCGAGGATGAAGCACAGCGCCAGCAGGCGCGCGTCGGAGCGCTCGGCGGCGGTGTCGAACCACTGCGGGTTGGTGTCGATGATGACCTGCATCATCAGCACCGCGGCGGCGATCAGCAGCACGCCGGGAATGGCGTTGAGCACGGTGTACAGGTACTGCACGGCATCATCCACCCAGCCGCCCAGGTAGCCGGCGGCGATTCCGAGGGCGACCGCGAAGGGCATCATCACCAGCGTCGTGATGGTGCCGATCACGAGCGCAGTGCGCACGCTCTTGAGGGCCAGATACAGGACGTCCTGGCCGACCTTGTCGGTGCCGAGCACGTGATACAGGGGCGCGAGTTGCAGGCACAGCGCGACGATCAACAGCACGAAGGCCAGCGTCACTAACGCGGCGCGCCAGGCCAGCACGGTGCGCCCGCCGAGGATCGCCACCGCCACCGCCCCCCAGCCCAGCCCGCTGCCACGCCACACCGTCGTCACCAGCAGCACGAAGGCGACGGCCGACCACAGCGCGGCCTGCCCCACGGCGTTGGCCACCCGCGCCGCCACGTCCGCGCCGCGCTCATGCTCGGGAGCCTGCAAGTGAGCGGCCCCGTGCACAAGCCGCGGGTAGTCGCGCACCTGGCGGCCATCCTCGAGCTCCATGGTCTCGCGCTGGTACAGGCGCCATGCAAAAGGGGCGGAGTAGGTCTTCTCGGTCTGCAGGCGCAGCGGCATCAACAGCGCGTCGAGCACGGACAGCACCTCGGTCGAGTACTGCGCAGCCAGCGCGCCCTCGCCCGCAGCGCGCTCGGACTCTGCCCCTTCGCCCGCTGCCGAGCCTGGCGCCTGCTCGCCATCCTCTGCAGCGGGCGTGGCCGCCACCGGCGGCAACAAGGGTCGGTAATGCAGGCTGTCGAGTAGGCCGACCGCGACGAAGGCGAACAGCACGGTCGCCGCGGCCATGCCGGTGGGGCGCTTGCCAACCTTGCGCCAGGCGGCACGCAAGGGCTCCTGCCCGCGCACGTAGAGCGCGGCCAGCACCGCCACGCCGACGAGCAGGAAGAGCAGCACGTCGGTCCACAACAGCACCGGCTGGAAGCCCATCGGTGTTCCCCACGGCGTGCTCATTGCAGCCTCACCCTCGGGTCGACCAGCGTGTAGGAGATGTCGGTCAGGATCAGGCCGATGATGTAGAGCACGGAGCCGATGAAGACCATCGCCCGCACCACTGCGAAGTCCTGCGCATTGATGGCGTCGATCGTGTAGCTGCCCAGGCCGGGAATGGCAAAGAAGGATTCGACCAGCAGGCTGCCCATGAAGAGCAGCGGAATCACTACGACCACGCCGGTCAGGATCGGGATCAGCGCGTTGCGCAGCACGTGGCGGAACAGCACCGCAAGCTCGGACAGGCCCTTGGCACGCGCGGTGCGCACGTAGTCCTTCGAGATCTCCTCGAGGAAGATGGTGCGGTACCAGCGCGCGCTCGAGCCGATCCCCGCGAGCACGCTGATCAGCACCGGCAGCAGCAGGAAGCGCGCGGCATCGAACCCCGGCGCATAGCCCGAGATCGGCACCAGTGACCACATCTTGGACACCAGCCACTGGCCGCCGATGATGTAGAACAGGCTCGAGATCGACATCATCGCCACGCACAGCACGACACCCCAGAAGTCGAGGTAGGTGGCGCGAAAGAACACCAGCAGCAAGGCGAAGCTGATCGACACGACAAGGCTCAGCACGAAGGTCGGCAGCGCGATCGCCAGCGACGGTCCCATGCGGTCGCGGATCTCCTGGCCAATGTCGCGGCCGTCGTCGGCGCGGCCGAACTCGAGCGCGAACATGCGCAGCGACTTGTCGAAGAAGATGGTGTCGGTGAAGCGCGCGCTACCCGCGGCCTCGGCATTGACGAACATGGGCTTGTCGTAGCCGCGCTCCACCTTCCAGCGCTCGATCGCCTCGGGGGTGGCGCGCTTGACGCCGATGTGCATGCGCGCCATGTCGTCAGGCGAATTGACCACGAAGAAGAGCAGGAAGGTGAGCAGGTTCACCCCGATCAGGATCGGGATCGCATACAGCAGACGACGGACGAGGTAGGCCAGCATCAGGGCGCGCCTCCTTCGGCCGGGGAGGAGGAAGCGGGCGACGGCGCCGCCGGGGCGGCGGTGGCGGTCTCGCGCCGGCGCCAGTGGATCACCGCCGGGGCGATCACTGCGGCGAGCAGCAGCGCGACCAGCGCCAGCGGCCACAGCATCGGCCTGTTCCATTCGGCACGCGCAGCCTCGCGGCGCGCCACGTCGAGACGCTGGTACTGCATCGTATTGCGCACCATCGCCCCCGGCTTGCGGTTGTGCACCCAGCCGTGCTGCAGCGAATAGGCCTTGGGATGGAAGGCGAAGATCCATGGTGCGTCCTGCTGCACCATCGCCACCATGCGGTCGATGATCTGCTGGCGGGCGGGGCCGTCGGGCATCGCCTTCATGCGCTCGAACAAGGCGTCGTACTCCGCGTTCTCGTAGTTGGCGGCGTTCTGGCCGTTGAAGCGGACCTTGCCCTGCGCGCCGTGGAGCAGGAAGAGCAGGTTCTCGGGGTCGGGGTAGTCGGCATTCCAGCCAAAGAAGAAGAGCTGGGCGTTGCCCTGGCGGATCTTGTCCTGGAAGCGGTTGAAGTCGGTCGGGCGCACCACGAACTGCACGCCGAGCTCGCGGAACTGCTTGGCCAGCCAGTCCGAGCGCGCCTTGTCGCCCAGCCCGCCCGGGGTGGTGTCGAGGTTGATGATGAGCGGCTCGCCGGTCTGCGCATTACGGCCATTGGGCCAGCCCGCCTCGGCCAGCAGGCGGCGCGCCGCGTCCACGCTGCGGCGCTGCGGCCGTCCGTCGGCCTCGCCCCCACGCCACTCGTACACCACCGGATTGATGCCCGCCCTGCCCTCGCGCGCGCCGAAGATGCCGGGCGGGATCGGGCTCATGCCCGGTACCCCGCGGCCATTGAGGAAGATCGACACGAATTCCTCCATGTCGAGCGCGATCGAGATCGCCTGGCGCAGCTTGCGCGCGCGCTCCTGCTCGGCCTTCGACGGCCCGCCACCGAGCAGCGGGTCGAGCATGTTGAAGCCGAGGTAGAAGATCGAGGGGGACACCGAGGTCAGCAGGCGGATGCCCCGCGCCTCCATCTCCTCGGACAGGGACACCTCGCCCTGGCTGGTCAGGCTCACCGCCTGGTCGAAATTGTCGGAAGACACGCCGGAGGCGTCGTAATAGCCCTGCAGGAACTTGTTCCAGTACGGGATGCCCTCGCGCTCGCGCGAAAAAACCACCTTGTCGATGAAGGGCAGGGTCTGGCCGCAATCGGCCAGCAAACCCGCGGCCTCATCGCCCGGCTCGCCCTCGCAGGGATAGGGCATGCCGCGATAGTTGGGGTTGCGCGCCAGCACCATGCGCGCATTCGGGTTGTTCTCGACCAGCATGTAGGGACCGGTGCCGACCGGCCACCAGTCGAGGGTGAGGTTGCGCTCGGCCATGCCGGGCTGGGCGAAGAAGCGGTCCACTTCCGGCGGCACCGGGCTGAAGAAGGGCATCGCAAGCCAGTACAGGAACTGCGGATAGGCGCCTTGCAGGGTGATGCGATAGGTGTGGCGATCGACGACCTCGACGCCGGGCAGCGCGAAGCGGGTGAGATCGAGCCAGCCCGGATCCGAGCCGCCGGCCGGCGCCGACCCGTCCGCATCCGCTGCGCCCTCCCCCGCCCGCCCCGCCTCGACCAGCGCGGCCTGCAGGTCCTTGAGGCCGGGCAGGTACTCGGCCATCAGCTCGAAGATCGGCGAATGCAGGCGCGGGTTGGCCAGGCGCTTGATCTGGTACACATAGTCGCCGGCCTCGAGCTCGCGCGTGCCGGTGTACCGAAAGTCGCCCAGGCCGCGCACCCCGCGCAGATCGGCAGCGCTCAGCCCCAGGTAGCGCGGGCTGCCGTCCTCATGGGTGGCAAAAGCCGGATGCGGCTGGTACAGGATGCCCGGCCGGATACGGACCTCGACCACCGTCTTCGCAATCCTGGCGGCATCGGCCGTCGCCGGCAGTTCGCGGCCAAGGGCGTCGAAACGACGCAGGCTCGGCATGGCGGCGGCCGTCGCCGGCTCGAGCACATAGGGCCGCTTGAGGTAGTGGTATTGCAGCGGCGGCTCGACGATCTGGTACAGGAAAGTGGCCTCGTCCTCGCTGTAGGACTGCACCGGGTCGAGGTGCTTGGGACGCTCGGTGAAGGCGGTGTACAGGATGTTCTGCCCGCGCTCATCGGCCGGATAGGGATCGTTCCAGGCAGCGCCGCAGGCAGTCAGCAGCAGGCTCGCGGCAAGCACCGGGAGGCAGGCGGCAATGCGCGCAGGCAGGCTTGCGGGAAGGGCACGACGGAGACAGGAAATGCGGCGCACGTGCAAGGGGCAATATCAAGAACAGGCCGGATTCTGGCAGGTTTTATGCCCCAGCGCGATCGGAAGCGCATGCCGGCATCAGGGTTTTCGCTATAATCCGGCTCTTGTCATTTGGAGTTTCCCCTGATGGGCTTTCTAGCCGGCAAACGAATCCTCATCACCGGTCTGCTCAGCAACCGTTCGATTGCCTACGGCATCGCCAAGGCCATGCACCGCGAAGGGGCAGTGCTCGCCTTCACCTATCAGAACGACCGTTTCAAGGAGCGCGTCGCCAAGATGGCGGCGGACTTCGGCAGCGACCTGCTGTTCCCGCTCGACGTCCAGGACGACGCCCAGATCACCGCGCTGTTCGAGCAGCTCGGTCAGCACTGGGACGGGCTCGACGGCCTGGTCCATTCGATCGCCTTCGCGCCGGGCGAGGCGCTCGAGGGCGACTTCCTCGACGGCCTCACGCGGGACGCTTTCCGCATCGCGCAGGAGGTCAGCGCCTACAGCTTCCCTGCGCTGGCCAAGGCGGCGCGCCCGATGATGAAGGGCCGCAATGGCGCGTTGCTCACGCTGTCCTACCTCGGCGCGGTGCGCACCATGCCCAACTACAACATCATGGGCCTGGCCAAGGCCAGCCTGGAGGCGGCGGTACGTTACCTCGCCGTCACCCTCGGCCCCGAGGGCACGCGTGCCAATGCCATCTCCGCCGGCCCGATCAAGACCCTGGCTGCCTCGGGCATCGGCAGCTTCGGCAAGCTGCTGGCCTTCAACGAACACAATGCCCCGCTGCGCCGCAACGTGACCATCGAGGAGGTCGGCAACACCGCGGCCTTCCTGTGCTCGGACCTCGCCAGCGGCATCACCGGTGAGGTGATGTACGTCGATGCCGGCTTCAACATCACCGCCCTCGGCAACCCCACGCCGATACCGCAGTAAGCCGCGCGAAAAGCGCCAGCGCCCAAAGCAGAACGCCCGGCGATGCCGGGCGTTCTGCGTTTACAGGCGGTCAGGCCGAGCTCAGGATGCGGGCAGCGGGTCGGCGCTGATCTCGACCTTGTAGCGCTGGCGCAGCTCGGCGAGGAAGGCGGCGAAGTCCCGCCCCGCGAGCAGCTGCGAGTACTGCGCCGCCACCGCCGCGACGCGCTCGTCGCTGTCGGCGATCTGCGGCCGCTCGACGGCCTCGATGCGATAGATCACATAGTCGCCTTCGACCGTGCTCACGCCTACATGGGCCGGCAGCGGTTCCGCGGGCGCGGCGAACACCGCCTGCATGGCGGCAGCCGGCAGGCCCGGCGCACCGCGCTGCAGCGTGCGCGCCTCGCCCCATTCGCCCGGGCGCTGCGTCTCGGCAAGCGGCTCGCCCTTCTGCAGCACGGCCAGCGCTGCCGCCCCTTGTTCTGCCGCCGCTCGGGCGCCACGCTCGAGGCGCAGATCCTCCCGGATACGCTCACGCACCTCATCGAGCGGCAGCCGCTGCGCCGCTTCGAAAGCCTTCACCCGCGCCGACACCAGCGTGCCGTTGCCGATCTCGATGGCTTCGGTATTTCGCCCCTTCTGCACCGCCTCCTCGGAGAAGACGGCGTTGAGCAGGCGCTCGTTGGCAAACGGGCCGGTGGCGGCGTCGCGCGACATCCAGTCGGTGCTGCGCACCTCGAGACCCAGCAGCTCGGCCGCCGGGGCCAGGCTGTCAGGCTGCTCGTAGACGGTGTTGGCGAACTGCTCGGCCAGCTCGGCGAAACGGCGTCCGGCCTCGGCGCCGCGCAGTTCGGCGACGATCTGCTCGCGCACCTCGTCCAGGGGCTTGATCGTGGCCGGCTTGATGTCGGTCACCTCGATGATGTGCACGCCGAACTCGGTGCGCACCGGATCGCCCACCTGCCCCTTGTCCTGCGCGAACACGGCGTCCTCGAACGCCCCCACCATCATGCCGCGACCGAAGAAGCCGAGGTCACCCCCGCGCCCGGCCGAACCCGGATCCTGCGACTTGTCGCGGGCCAGATCGGCGAAGCGCTCGGGCTGCGCACGCAATTCGGCAACCAGGGCCTGGGCCTCGCCCATCACCCGGGCTACCTCGGCCTCGTCCGCGCCAGCGTCGAGCGCGAGCAGGATATGGCGCGCCTGGCGCTCTTCGGCCACCCCGTAGCGCGCCTGGTTTGCCTCATAGAAGGCGCGCACCTCCTCATCGGCGACCTCGATACCCTGCTCGACGGCGCTGCGGTCGAACACCAGGTAATCGGCCTGCAGTCGCGCAGCGCGCTCGAAGCGCGCCGGATTGGCCTCGTAGTAGGCGGCAATCTCGTCCTCGCTCACCTGCACCTCGGCGGCCAGGCGCGCGGCCGGGAAGCGCAGCTCGCGGATGCGCCGTTCCTCGAGCTGGGCAGCCAGGAAGCGCTGCGCCGACGCCTGCGGCACGACGCTGGCGTCGCCGACCGAGCTCACGATCTGCTGCACACGCACGTCCTGCGCGAGGCGGGCCTCGAAATTGGCGGGCGTCATGCCCTGCGCGCGCACCATCATCTCGTAGCGTTGCAGGGAGAAGCGGCCGTCTTCCTGGAACGCCGGCACGGCGGCGATGGTCTCCTGCAGTTGCTGCGGCGTGACCACCAGGCGATTCTCGGCCGCGTACAGCGCCAGCACGCGCTGGTTGATCAGGTTGTCGAGCACGACGCGGCGCAGCTCTACCGACTCGAGCAAGGCGCGGTCGACCTGGCCGCCGGCGCTCTGGCGCAGCCGGTCCTGCTGCTCGCGCAAGGCCTGGTCGAACTCGAAGGCGCTGATGCCGGTCCCGCCGACCTTGGCGATCTCGTTGCCGGTCGGCGAGTCGCTGAAGTACGCGTCCATACCGAAGAAGGCGAAGGGGATGATGAGGATTGCCAGGATGACCTGCGCAACCCGCTTGTTGCTGCGAATGGCTTCGAACATCTCGATTTCCGCGACGGACTGGAAAGGTGGAAGGAAAGGTGGCAGGGCGCAGCCGCCATATCGAAACGACAGGCAATGCTTGCTGCCGCCACAGCAGAGGGCTTCGCTGCGGGCGAAAGCTCGAAGTTTAGCGCATCTACCCCGCGATCTGGCCCGAAGCGTGCAGCATGCCGCAATTGGCGAAATGCCGCCCACCTATACTCCGCGCGATGAGCCCTCGCCCCCTGCCTACCCTGATCGCGATCGCATTGCTTGCCCTCGGCTACGCGGTCGCGGGCTGGATCTCGTTGCAGGTGGCGATTCCACCCGGCTATGCCGCGCCCGTCTTCCCGCCGGCGGGCATTGCCCTGTCGGCGGTGATGATCTTCGGCTGGCGGATGTGGCCGGGCATCTTCGTCGGCTCGCTGTGCGTGCAGTGGCTCGCCGCCAACGCCGTCGGTGCGGAGGCCCTGCACCCCTCGATCCTGCTCCTGGTCCCGGCCGCCGCCACCTTGCAGGCGCTGGCCGGGGGCTGGATGGTGAAGCGCCTGATCGGCGCGCGGCACCGCTTCGACACCCCCGCCAGCATCCTGCTCCTGCTCGCCGTCATCGCCCCGCTGAGCTGCCTGATCGCGGCATCGACGAGCATTCCCCTGCTCGCCGCCGAAGGCCTCATCGCACGCGACGAGATGCTGTTCAACTGGTGGAACTGGTGGCTGGGCGACACGCTTGGCGCAATCATCGCCACACCGCTGATGCTGGTCTTCCTTGGCCGCCCGGCATCCGACTGGCGCAGCCGCCGCGCGGGGGTGGCCGTCCCCCTGCTGATCGCGCTGCTGGTGCTCAGCTTTGCCTTCCGCCAGGTCATCCATTGGGAAGAAGCCCGTGTCCACACCCAGTTCAACCGCGACACCGAACTGCTCGGCATCCAGATCCAGCGCCGCCTCGACGCCCAGATCGACACCCTGCTGTCGATCCGCGACCTGGTCGGCGTCAGCAAGGCGCTGACGCGGGCCGAGTTCGCCGCGTTCGTCCACGCTTGGCTCGAACGCTACCCCGGCGCCAAGAACTTCGCCTGGGCGCCGCTCGTGCGCGACGACGAACGCGCCGGCTTCGAAGCCCACATGCAGGCGGCAATGGCCGGCTTTCGCATCCTCGACCGCGACACCGAGGGACGCACCTTTCCCGCCGCGCCCGCCGCGCGCTACTACCCGATCACCTATGTCGAGCCGCTGGAGGCCAATCTCAGCGTGATCGGCATGAACCCGTACTCACTGCCGGCCGCCGCGGCCGCCATCCGCGCCAGCCAGCAGAGCGGTCGCCCGGTGGCGAGCGAATCCTTCCGCCTCGTGCAGGAAAGCGGCACCCAGCGTGGCATGGTGGTCTACCTCGCCACGTCCGGACCCGCCTGGCCGGCAGACGAGGGCGAGGCGCGCACCGGCATCGTATCCGCCGCCTTCCGCATGGAGGACGCGATCAAGAGCGTGGTAACCCCCGCGCTCGCGCCGGAAATCGAGCTCTGCCTCGTCGACGCGGACGGCAGCCCCGGAGGCACCCGCCTGGTCGGCGCGGCGGGCTGCGAGCAGCCAGCCTGGAGCGAACGGCAGATACAACGCAGCATCGGCATCGAGTTTGCCGAGCGCCAGCTCGAATTGCGCCTGCGAGCCACCCCGCTCTACCTCTACGGCCTGCGCAGCTGGGCAGCCTGGGGGACGATCGCCTCCGGCCTGCTTGCCAGCGGGCTGCTCGGCGCCTTCCTTCTCATCAGCTCCGGCAACACACGCCGGATCGCCGCCCTCGTCGAGCGTCGAACGCACGAACTGGAAACCACGAGCGCCGACCTGCGCGACAAGCAGCGCGCCCTCAGCGAGGCCATGCGCATCGCGCACATGGCGAGCTGGGAGACCGTGCGGGGCTGCGAAGGCCTGCGCTGCTCGCACGACCTTCACGCCCTCCTCCATCGAGACCCGCAGGCGCTGCGCGGCCTCGACGACCTCGTCGCCAGCTTCTGCGCCGATGACCGCGCCGCGCTGCAGGCAAAGCTCGACGAGCTGTGCCGAGGCGCAGGACGCAGCACACTCGACTGCCGCACCCTGTCCACGCCGCCGCGTGTGCTGCAGCTCCAGATCGAGAGCGAATGGACGGCCGACGGCCTCGGCCGGCTGCGCGGCACGGTGCAAGACGTCACCAGTTCGCGCGAAGCCGAAGCCCACATCCACTACCTCGCCCGCTACGACACCCTCACCGGCCTGCCCAACCGCAGCGCGTGGATCGAGCAGGGCACGCTCGCGCTGCGCAGCGCGGCGCGCCACGGCGACCGCTTTGCGGTGCTCTTCCTCGATCTCGACAACTTCAAGACCATCAACGACTCGCTCGGGCACTTCACCGGCGACCGCATGCTCGAGGCGGTCGCGCGCCGCCTGAGCGCCTGCGTGCGCACCGAGGACCTGCTCGCGCGTCTTGGCGGCGACGAGTTCGTCGCCCTCCTGCCGCGCATCACCGGGCCAGAGGACGCCGCCACCGTCGCGCGCAAGATGCTCGAGAAGCTGGCCACCGCGCTCGAGATCGACGACCACGAGCTGCGGCCCTCGGTCAGCATCGGCATCGCCCTCTTCCCGGACGACGGCGACTCCATGGAGACCCTGCTCAAGCACGCGGACACCGCGATGTATGGCGCCAAGGCCGCCGGGCGCAACAACTACCAGTTCTTCACGCCCGAGATGAACATCCGCGCCACCGAGCGCCTGCTGCTCGAGAACGCGCTGCGCCGCGCCATCGCCAATGACGCCCTGTCCCTGCACTACCAGCCGCAGATCGACACCGCCAGCGGCCACACCTGCGGCTGCGAAGCGCTGGTGCGCTGGACCGACCCGGCATTGGGTGCGATCTCGCCCGCGCGCTTCATTCCCGTCGCCGAGGACTCCGGGCTCATCATCCCGCTCGGCGACTGGGTGCTGCGCGAGGCCTGCCGCCAGCAGGTACGGTGGATGCGCGCCGGGCTGGGCGAGGTCTGCATCGCGGTCAACATCTCGGCGTTGCAGTTCCAGCGCGACGACTTCGTGGACAAGGTGTCCGCCATCCTCGAGGAGACGGGCGCGCAGCCGAGCGCGATCGAGCTGGAGATCACCGAGAGCGCGCTCATGCATCCCGGCGACAAGCTGTCCGATCGCCTGCATCAGCTCGTGCAGCTCGGCTTCACCCTGGCGCTCGACGACTTCGGCACCGGCTACTCCTCACTCGCCTACCTGAAGCGGCTGCCGATCGCCCGCCTCAAGATCGACCAGAGCTTCGTCGCCGACCTGCCGGGAGACCCCGAAGATGCCGCAGTCGTCACCGCTGCGCTGTCGCTGGCGCGCGACCTGGGCATGGACGTCGTCGCCGAGGGCGTGGAAACGCCCGCCCAGCGTGCCTTCCTGGGGGAGCGGCAATGTACGCTGATGCAGGGTTATCTGTTCTCGCGTCCGCTACCCGCGGACGAGTTCGCGGCGTGGCTGAGGCAGGCCACACCGCCCTGAGCCGGCTCAGGCCGCGGCCCGCTCGAAGCTCAGGTGGCCGTCGCGGGCATCCACGCGGATCCTGTCCTTGGCGCTGAACTGGCCTTCGAGAATGGCCTTCGCCAGCGGGTTCTCGATGCGCTCCTGGATCGCGCGCTTGAGCGGGCGCGCACCGAATACCGGATCGAAGCCGGCTGTCGCCAGCTCGGCCAGCGCCGCGTCGGTCACCTCCATCGCCATCTCCAGCCGTGCCAGGCGATTCTCCAGGTATCTGAGCTGGATCCTGGCAATGCCGGCGATGTGCTTCTCGTCGAGCGCGTGGAACACGACCAGTTCGTCGATGCGGTTGATGAACTCGGGGCGGAAGTAGGTCTTCACCTCGGCCATCACCGCCAGCTTGATCACGCCATAGTCGTCGCCGGCCATGGCCTGGATCATCTGGCTGCCCAGGTTGGAGGTCATCACGATCACGGTGTTCTTGAAGTCCACCGTGCGCCCCTGGCCATCGGTCATGCGGCCGTCGTCGAGCACCTGCAGCAGCACGTTGAACACGTCCGGGTGCGCCTTCTCGACCTCGTCGAACAGGATCACGCTGTAGGGCTTGCGCCGCACCTGCTCGGTCAGGTAGCCGCCTTCCTCGTAGCCGACGTAGCCCGGGGGGGCGCCGATCAGGCGCGCGACCGAGTGCTTCTCCATGAACTCGCTCATGTCGATGCGGATCAGGTGCTCCTCGGAGTCGAACAGGAAGCTCGCCAGCGTCTTGCACAGTTCGGTCTTGCCCACGCCGGTGGGGCCGAGGAAGAGGAAGGAGCCATACGGGCGGTTCTCGTCCGACAGCCCGGCACGCGAGCGCCGGATCGCATCGGCCACCAGACGCACGGCCTCGTCCTGGCCGACCACCCGCTCGTGCAGCTTGGCCTCCATATGCAGCAGCTTCTCACGCTCGCCCTGCATCATCTTGCTCACCGGAATGCCGGTGGCACGCGACACGACCTCGGCGATCTCCTCGGCGCCGACCTGGGTGCGCAGCAGCTTGTTGGGCTGGCCACCCTCGCCCGCCTGCTCGGCCATCGTCAACTGCGCCTCGAGCTGCGGCAGGCGGCCGTACTGCAGCTCGGCCACCTTGTCGAGCTGGCCCTTGCGCTGAAAATCCGCCATCTGCGCGCGCAGCGCGTCGATCTCTTCCTTGATGTGGGCCGAGCCGGCCACCTTGGCCTTCTCCGCCTTCCAGATCTCCTCGAGGTCGTTGTACTCGCGCTGCAGCTTGGCGAGCTCCTCCTCGATCAGCTGCAGGCGCTTCTGCGAGGCTTCGTCCTTCTCCTTCTTCACCGCCTCGCGCTCGATCTTGAGCTGGATCATGCGGCGGTCGAGCTTGTCCATCACCTCGGGCTTGGAGTCGATCTCCATCTTGATGCGGGCGGCCGCCTCGTCGATCAGGTCGATTGCCTTGTCGGGCAGGAAGCGGTCGGTGATGTAGCGATGCGACAGCTCCGCGGCGGCGACGATCGCCGGGTCGGTGATGTCGACGCCATGGTGGATCTCGTACTTCTCCTGCAGACCGCGCAGGATGGCGATCGTCGATTCGACCGTCGGCTCCTCGACCAGCACCTTCTGGAAGCGGCGCTCGAGCGCGGCATCCTTCTCGATGTACTTGCGGTACTCGTCGAGCGTGGTGGCGCCGATGCAGTGCAGCTCGCCGCGCGCGAGCGCGGGCTTCAACATGTTGCCCGCATCGATCGCGCCCTCGGCCTTGCCCGCGCCAACCATGGTGTGGAGCTCGTCGATGAAGACGATGATGCGGCCCTCTTCCTGGGCGATCTCCTTCAACACCGCCTTCAGGCGCTCCTCGAACTCGCCACGGTACTTGGCGCCGGCGAGCAGCGCCGCCATGTCGAGCGACAGCACGCGCTTGCCCTTGAGCGTCTCGGGCACCTCGTCATTGACGATGCGCTGCGCCAGGCCCTCGACGATCGCGGTCTTGCCCACCCCGGGCTCGCCGATCAGCACCGGGTTGTTCTTGGTACGGCGCTGCAGGATCTGGATCGCACGGCGGATTTCGTCGTCGCGACCGATCACCGGGTCGAGCTTGCCGCTGCGGGCACGCTCGGTGAGATCCATGCAGTATTTCTTGAGCGACTCGCGCTGGCCTTCGGCGTCCTGGCTGGCGACACCGGCACCGCCGCGCACCGCCTCGATCGCGGCCTCCAGTGCCTTGCGCGTCAGGCCGACCTCCTTCAGCAGGCGGCCCGCCTCGCCCTTGTCGTCCGCCAGGGCGAGCAGGAACATCTCGCTGGCGATGAACTGGTCGCCGCGCTTTTGCGCCTCGCGGTCGGTGACGTTGAGCAGATTGGTCAGGTCGCGGCCGATGCTGACCTCGCCGCCATGGCCCTCGACCTTGGGTAGGCGCGCAATCGCCTTGCCGAGTGCCGTCTTCAGCGGCGGCACATTGACCCCCGCGCGCTGCAGCAGCGACACGCTGCCGCCGTCGTCCTGCTCGAGCATCGCCTGCAGCAGGTGCAGCGGCTCGATGAATTGCTGGTCGTTGCCCACGGCGATGCTTTGCGCATCCTGCAGGGCCTGCTGGAACTTGGTGGTGAGCTTGTCGAAGCGCATGGTGGGCGTCCTCAGGGATCATCTGACTGAACCCTATGTGGGGCGCATCGGCGGCGCTTCAAGAGGCACGCCTAACGCGGCCCGCGTTCAGGGAGTTCGGGATACCGCACATAGTCGACCAGGTCCTGGATCTCCTGCGGCGGCGGCGGCGTCAGCAAGCTGACAACGACGATGGTGAAAAAACCGAGCGGCACGCCGAACACCCCGGCCGAGATCGGGTTGATGTCGAACCAGGCATTAGCCATCGAGCCGCCGAAGAAGGGGTGGGTGCGCACCACATAGAACAGCGTCAGCGCCAGCCCCAGCAGCATGCCGGCGACCGCCCCAGGGCGGTTTGCTCGCTTCCAGAAGATACCCAGCACCAGCGCCGGAAAGAAGGCCGAGGCGCCGATGGAGAAGGCCAGCCCGACCATGAACAGGATGTTGTCGGGCCTCATCGACGCCACCCAGGCCGCCACCACCGCCACCACCAGCAGTTGCGACTTCGAGATCACCAGCCGCCGATGTGCCGAGGCGCGCGGATTGACCACCTTGTAATAGAGGTCGTGCGACAGTGCGTTGGAGATCGTCAGCAACAGGCCGTCGGCGGTCGACAGCGCGGCGGCGAGACCGCCCGCCGCCACCAGGCCCGACACCACGTAGGGCAGGCCCGCGATCTCGGGCGTCGCCAGCACGATGACATCGGTGTTGAGGCGAAGCTCGGCCAGCTGCAGGATGCCGTCGCCGTTCAGGTCTTCGACCCTGACCAGGCCCACCCTGCCCCACGACGCCACCCAGTCCGGCAACACCGCGATGCTGCTGCCGACCAGGTTGTGGTAGACCTCCCACTTGGCAAACACCGCATAGGCCGGCGCGGTGACGTAGAGCAGGAAGATGAAGAACAACGACCACATGACCGAGCGCCGCGCCTCGGCGACGCCGGGCGTTGTGTAGTAGCGCATCAGGATGTGCGGCAAGGCCGCCGTCCCCACCATCAGCACGAACATGAGCGCGAGGAAATTGTTGCGTGCCACCGCCGACTCCTGCGGCGTCTGGCCCGGATGGGCATCGGCGTGCCGTGGTGGCGGCCGCGAGCGCTCGAGCGCCTCGAGCCGGGCGCGCTCCCAGGCCTGCTGCGCCTCGGCGGGCGTACGCGGCAAGTCGCGCAGCGCGCGCTCGGTCAACGCGATGTCGCGCGCAGGCGCGGTATTGAGCCGCATCTCGTTGAGCTGTTCGATCAGCTTGCGCCGCTCGCGCTCCAGCGACTCGGGCAGTGCCGCGATGCGGGCGGCGAGTTCGTCCGCGCGCTCGGCATACAGGCCGCGCACCTCGCGCTCGGTCGGCGCCTCGAGCAGCACGTCCTCGCGCGTGCTGATCTCCTGCAGCACCGTGCCGTACACCGCCTGCGGGATCGGAATCCCGGTGAGCTTGTACGACAGGATCACCACCGGCACCAGATAGGCGATGATCAGGATCACGTACTGCGCCACCTGCGTCCACGTCACCGCGCGCATGCCGCCGAGAAAGGAACACACGAGGATGCCTGCCAGGCCGATGAAGAGCCCGATCTCGAACTCCACGCTGACGAAACGGCTCGTGATCAAGCCCACGCCGTAGATCTGCGCCACCAGATAGACGAAGCTCGCCAGCACCGCGGCGGCCAGCCCCACCAGGCGCGCCACGTTGCCCTGGTAGCGCGCTCCGAGGAAATCCGGGATGGTGTATTGGCCGAACTTGCGCAGATAGGGGGCGAGCAGCAGCGCCACCAGCACGAAGCCGCCGGTCCAGCCGGTGACGAAGGCCAGGCCCTCGAAACCGGAGAAATACAAGGTGCCGGCCAGCCCGATGAAGGAGGCCGCGCTCATCCAGTCGGCGGCCGTGGCCATGCCGTTGAACAACGCCGGCACGCGCCGCCCGGCGACGTAGTACTCGGACACGTCCGAGGTCCGGCTCATGACGCCGATGGTGGCGTACACCGCGATCGTCACGAACAGGAAGATGTGGCCGATGACGCGCTCGGACAGCCCCAGGTACTCGCCGAACGCGAGCAGGACCACGAACAGCAGGAAGGTTGCGGTATACCAACCGTAGTAGCGGCGCAGGCGACGGGCAAAGCCGGCGTTCCGTCTCAAGCCCAACCCCGCCGGAACGCGCCGTACCGCCCGGACATCAGTACTTGATCCGTGCGTAGTAGGACTTTTCTGCCGCCTCGCGCGCCTCGCGCAGCGTACGGATGCCCTTCTCGGCCAGCAAGGGCACCAGCTTCAGGAACACCTCCGCGGTCACGATCGCATCGCCGAGCGCGGTGTGGCGGCCGACGATGGTGAGTCCGAGGCGTTCGGCGATCGCCTCCAGGCGGTGCGACTCCTGGTTGGGCTGGATCACCGCCGACAGCAGCAAGGTGTCGATCACCGGCTGGTCGAAACGCAGCCCGGTCTGTGGCTCCTTCAACTGCAGGAAGCGCATGTCGAAGGCCGCGTTGTGCGCGATCAGCACCGTGTCCGCGGCAAAGGCATGGAAGGCAGGCAGCACCTTGTCGATCGTCGGCTGCCCACGCAGCATGTCCGCGGTGATGCCGTGGATCTTCGCCGACTCGGCCGCCAGCGGCCGCCGCGGATCGACCAGTTGCTCGAAGGACTCGCTGCGCAGCAGCTTGCCGTTGAGAATGCGGGTCGCCCCAATCTGGATGATCTCGTCGCCCTGAGACGGGTTGAGGCCGGTGGTCTCAGTGTCGAACACCGTGTAGGTCAGCTCGGACAGCAGGCGGTCTTCGAGTCCATGGGATTTCTCGGACCAGGCAAACAGATCGAAGTCGTAATACTCGGGCCGGCTCTCGCCGCGCAGGTAGGTTTCCGACTCGACCTGCTCCTGCGGCGTCGCCGCCGGCAGCAGGATGCGGAAGAAGGCGCGGTGGCGCACCTTCTCGCGCTCGAGCCACATCTCGCCATCATGGCGGTCGATCACGTCGCGCACGGTCAGCGGGCTGCTCTCGCCGTCGATCTGCATCGGTTCGAGTTCCCAGCTCATGACCGTCTCGGTGCTCATCGCCTGCCCCGACCAGATCAGGTCCAGGTGCAGCAGCCGCCCCGCTGCGGTCAGCCGGAAGCGCACCTCGCGCACCTCGAACTCGTCCGACAGGCGGCTGGCGAGATAGGTGATCGCCTGCATCAGCGAGAAGCTGTCGACCTTCACCCACAGCGATTCATCGACCTCCTCGAGCTTGGTCGGCAGGCCGATGCGGCTCTCGATGCGACGCTGGACGGCGGCGATCAGGTCGGCGCCGAGCATCTCCTCGAGCGGCCAGCGTGCCTTCAGCGAATCGGCGAATTCGTTCGCGGTCTGGTCCAGGCGCTGGCTCATCGCCTGCACCTCGTCGCGGATCACGCTGCGAAAGCGCACCCGCATTTCCTCCGGCAGATCGGCGTAGTCGAGCATCTCGGCCGCCGCGCGCACGTTGGCGAGCGAGGCGCGATTGCCCTCGGTCAGCCCGTGCAGCATCTGGTCCCGGCGCGACTCGTTCTCGAAGTTGCGGGTGATGTTGTCGAGCATCAGGATGAAGCCGGTCAGCATGCGCTCGGCCTGCGATGGCACGCCCGAAGCCCCGACCGCGACCGCCGCCTCGGCCGGCCCCTCGTGGGCTGTGCCCGCGTTCGACTCGCCCCCACCGTTGGCGAGGGTCGGCTCCTGGCGCGCGGCGCCGAGCACCGACAGCACCGGCGCCATCTGCACGCGCAGCAACTGCCCGGCACGGGTGGTGGTCACGAAGTTCGCCTGCGGTTGCACCACGCCCCGGCGCAGACGTTGCTGCACGGTGTCGAGCGCATGCGCGATCTGGTTGCGCTCGAAAACACCATAGATCGAGCGCCCCAGCCCGATCAGTTCGCCCCCGCCCGCCACCGCGGGCGCGTCGGACAAGGCGCGGAACTGCATGCGCGCGCGCTGGTTGTAGAGCAGGATGCGGCCGTCGAGGTTGCACACCACCACGCTTTGCGTGAGCTCGGACATCAGCGTGGCGAGACGATTCTTCTCGAGCTCGACCGACTCCTTGGCGCGGGCGATCTGCGCCTCCACGTCGCCGAGCAAGGCATCGCGCTGGCAGGCCAGTTCGTTGGTCGCCCGCGCCAGCGCCTGCACCTCGGGCGGGCCATCGGGCTGGACGCGAAAGCCGCGGTTGGCGCCCAGCATCAGGCGCAGATGCTCGGACATGCGCAGCAAACCCTGCACGTACTGGCGGAACAGCGCACGCACCACCCCTACCCCGGCGGCAAACCCGAGCGCAGTGAGCATGGTCCCCAGCGTCAGATGCGGCGCAACCACCTCGATCAGCTGTGCGCGCCCTTCCTCCGTGGTCTCCACCCAGATGATGAGCGCAGTGAGCAGAAAAGGCCCGGTCATCAACAAGAACAGCAAGATCACGGCGAGGATGAAACGCACGCGCGCGGACATCGATCAGCTCCCGAGCAGGCTGCGCACCTTTTCCACCAGTTCCTTGGTGGAGAAGGGTTTGGTCATGTAGGCATCGGCCCCCAGAGCGAGGCCCTTGGCGACCTCGGTGTCGCGCCCCTTCGCCGTGAGCATCAGGATCCGGACAGTCGCCAGTGCGGGGTCGGCCTTGATCTCCTGACACACCTCGAAGCCGCTCTTCTTGGGCATCATCACGTCGAGCAGGACGAGGTCGGGGTGGTCGGCGCGGATGCGGCTCACCGCCTCTTCGCCGTCGCTGGCGATCAAGACCTCGAAGCCCTCCCGCTTCATGAGGAATTCCAGAGAAATGACGATGTTCTGCTCATCGTCCGCGATCAGCACTTTCTTGTTCATTGATGCTCCTCCCCGGGCGCTATTCTATGTCATCGCTCGGTCGGCGCCGACGCCAGCGGTAATTCGAAGGAGAAAGTCGCCCCCTCTCCCGGGGTCGACTCCAGCCACAGCCTTCCTCCGAAGTGCTCCACGATCTGGCGGCTGATCGGCAGACCGAGCCCCGTACCCTGCGGGCGGGAGCGCTCGTCACCGCCCTGACGGAATTTCTGGAAGATGACCGGTACGAGCGCAGCCTCGATCCCCGGCCCGTTGTCGCGGACGTCGACGCGCAGCATGTGCCCGTCGCACCGCAGCCGCACATCCACCCGCCCGCCTCGGTGCGGCACGAACTTGGCCGCGTTCGACAGCAGGTTCAGCATCACCTGCAGCAGGCGGTCGTGGTCCGCACGCAGCACCGGCACCGCGTCGGGCATGTCGACATGCACCGCTGCACCGCAGTCGCGGAACAGCTGCATCGTGGCATCGACCGAGTGCTGCACCAGCTCGCGCATGTCGATGTCGGTGTTGTGCCACTCGGCATGGCCGGACTCGATCTTGGCCATGTCCAGCACCTGATTCACCAGCCGAGTCAGGCGCACGGTCTCGGACACGATGATGCCGAGAAAGCGCTGGCGGTCCTCGACGTCGATTTCCGGGTCGTCGACCATCATCTCGGAGAAGGCGCGGATCGAGGTCAGCGGGGTGCGCAGCTCATGCGTCACCGAGGACATGAAGTCGTCCTTGAGGCGATCGAGCTCCTTCAGCTGTTCGTTGGCGGCGCGCAACTCCGCGGTCGCCGCCTCGAGCGCGCGCGATTTTTCCTCGAGCTTGTGCGAGTAGGCGCGCACCTGCGAAGCCTCGTCGAGGATGTCCATCACCTCGCCGAGGCCGAGCGGCTCCTCCTGCACCACGGTCGATACCATCACCCGCGCCGACGCACTGCCGATCGCCCCCGCCAGCAGCGACTCGGCGAAATGCACGAGCTCGGGGTCGGCCTTGAGCTGCTCGATGCGCTCGAAGCCGTGGGTACGCGCATAGGCACTGAAGGCCTCCTCGGTGCGACGCTGGCCGAGGAAGCGCGCGACCAGGGGCAGCAGATCACGCACCTCGGCGCCGCTGCGCCAGAAGCTGGCGGGCGGCGCATCGGCGCGCCGGAACACATCGACGAACAGCGCGCCCTGCGTGGCCTCTGCGCCGGTCGGGATGCGCAGTAGCGACACGCCGACGTAGCAGCCGATGTTGGCGAGCAGGCTCCAGAACAGCGCATGCGTGATGTTGTCCCAGCCCACCAGACCAAAGAGCTCCTCGGGCTTGAGCCAGCTCAGGCCGAACAGCCCCGCTTCGAGGAAACCGGGGTCGAGCCAGCCCGACTTCGCGAAGGATGGCAGCATCAGCGTGTAACCCCACACGCCAAAGCCTGCGAGGAGGCCGGCGAGTGCGCCTTCGCGCGTGCCACCGCGCCAGTACATGCCGCCGAGCATGGCGGGCGCGAACTGCGCCACCGCCGCAAAGCTGATGAGGCCGATGCTGACCAGCGCGTAGGCTTCGCCGGCGAGACGGAAGTAGAGGTAGCCCAGCAGCAATACGCCGACGATGGCGCCGCGCCGGATAGCGAGCAGCAGTCCGGTGAGGTCGCGCTCGCGCGCCAGGTTCAGCCGTCGGCTGCGCAGCAGCATCGGCATCACGAGGTCGTTGCACACCATCGTCGACAGCGCGATGGCCTCGACGATGACCATGCCGGTGGCCGCCGACAACCCGCCGACGAACACGAACAGGGCCAGCGCCGCATTGTCGTGCGCAAGCGGCAGCGTCAGCACGAAGGTATCCGGATCGACCGTGCCCTGGCCGAAATGCAGCAGTCCGCCGATCGCGATCGGAATCACGAAGATGTTGATCGCCAGCAGGTAGGCCGGAAAGGCCCAGGTCGCGCGGCGCAGGTGCTGCTCGTTGACGTTCTCTACCACCGCGATCTGGAACTGGCGCGGCAGGAAGATGATGGACAGCATCGCCAGCAGCACATGGGCGAACCAGCCGCCGTACCCTAGGCGGCCAACGCCGTCGAACGCCAGCAGGTTGGCAAGTTCCGGCGCCGCCATCGCACGTGCATAAAGGTCGCCGAAACCGTCGTATAGCCAGTAGGTGACGTAGATACCGACAGCGAGAAAGGCGAGCAGCTTCACCACGGACTCGAAGGCGATCGCCGCCACCATGCCCTCGTGGCGCTCGGTGGTGTCGAGGTGGCGGGTGCCGAACAGCACCGTGAACGCGGCCAGCGTGAGCGCGATGTAGAGCGTGCTGTCGCGCCACCAGCCGGTCGGCCCCTCGGCGCGAAACAGGGTGTCATGGTCGCCGATCAGCAGCGCGTAACCGCTCGAGATGGCCTTCAACTGCAGGGCGATGTAAGGCACGATCCCCACCACCGCGATGATGGTGACCAGCCCGCCAAGCAGGTGGCTCTTGCCGTAACGCGAGGCGATGAAGTCGGCGATCGAGGTGATGCGATGGCTGCGGGCGATGCGGATCATCTTCAGCACCACCAGCCAGGCCAGCGCCAGGCCCAGCGTGGGCCCGAGGTACGTCGGCAGGAAGGAGGTCCCGCCCGAGGCGGCCCGACCGACGCTGCCGAAATAGGTCCACGCCGTGCAGTACACCGCCAGCGACAGACTGTAGACCCAGGGGTTGGCGATGATCGAGCGGCCCTGGTCGGCCCGTCTATCGCCAAAATAGGCGACCGCGAACAGCAACAGCAGATAGGCGAAGGAAACGCCAACGATCAGCCAGCCCGGCAGCATCGCGCCCTCCCCATCATCGCGCTCCGCGCTCGACGATCCAGGCCACGGCCACCACCAGTCCGATCCAGACGGAAAACAGATAGACGTGTAGCAAGGGCAGTCCGAACAGGCTCAATGGCCGGTCGAACAAAGAAAGAATCGGATAGTTCAGCAACAGCATGCCGGCGATGAACACGGCCACCAGACGCTGTCCGGCCAGTCCCTTGCGCATCATGACCCTCCCATGATGTTCGCCTCGCGCAATGGCTGACGAAGGCGCCGCCCCGTTCTTGTGGACGGGTTCGGCGCTTCGCACGATCAGGGTTCACGCGTTGCGCGTGCCCGGTCTCCCCCCTGTGCCCGGCTCAATGGTCGGGCCTCTCCCCCTATCGTTCTTGCACGGCCGGGCCTCGCAACCCAGCCGACGGCGCTCAGCCCTTGAGCTGCTCAAGGATCGCCGGGTTCTCCAGCGTCGAAGTGTCCTGCGTGACGTCCTCGCCCTTGGCCAGCTGACGCAACAGACGGCGCATGATCTTGCCCGAGCGCGTCTTCGGCAGGTTCTCGCCAAAGCGGATGTCCTTGGGCTTGGCAATCGGTCCGATCTCGTGACCCACCCAGTTCTGCAGCTCCTTGATGACCTTGGCTGCTTCCTCACCGGTGGGGCGCACGCCCTTGAGCACCACAAAGGCGACGATCGCCTCGCCGGTGACATCGTCCGGACGACCGACCACCGCGGCTTCGGCCACCTTCTCGTGCGCGACCAGCGCCGATTCGATTTCCATCGTGCCCATGCGGTGCCCGGAGACGTTCAGCACGTCGTCGATCCGGCCGGTGATGGTGAAGTAACCGGTTTCGACATCACGGATGGCGCCGTCGCCCGCCAGATAGAGCTTGCCCTTGAAGTCCTCCGGATAGTAGGTCTTCTTGAAGCGATCGGGGTCGCCCCAGACGTTGCGGATCATCGACGGCCACGGCCTGGTGACCACCAGGATGCCGCCCTGGCCCCAGGGCACCTCGGTGCCGGTCTCGTCGACCACGGCGGCCATGATGCCCGGGAAGGGCAGGGTGCACGAACCCGGCACCATCGGCGTGGCGCCCGGCATCGGCGTGATCATGTGGGCGCCGGTCTCGGTCTGCCAGAAGGTATCGACGATCGGGCAGCGGCTGCCGCCGACGTTCTCGTAGTACCACTCCCAGGCTGCGGGGTTGATCGGCTCGCCCACCGAACCGAGGATGCGCAGCGAGGACAGGTTGTACTTGGTCGGATGCACCGCCGGGTTGTTGTCGGCCGCCTTGATCAGCGAGCGAATGGCCGTCGGCGCCGTGTAGAAGATGCTGACCTTGTGGTCCTGGATCATCTTCCAGAAGCGGCCGGCGTCCGGGTAGGTGGGCACGCCCTCGAACACGATCTCGGTCGCGCCGCAGGCGAGCGGGCCGTAGGTGATGTAGGTGTGGCCGGTCACCCAGCCGATGTCGGCCGTGCACCAGTAGACGTCGTCGGGCTTGATGTCGAAGGTGTACTTCATCGACAGCACCGCCTGCAGCAGGTAGCCGCCCGAGGAGTGCTGCACGCCCTTGGGCTTGCCGGTGGAACCCGAGGTGTAGAGGATGAAGAGCGGGTGCTCGGCTTCGACCCACTCGGGCTCGCAGGTCTCGGACTGACTGGCGACCACCTCGTGATACCAGCTGTCGCGACCGGCGACCATGTTGATGTCGGCGCCGGTGCGCTTGACGACGACGACGTTCTTGACCGTATCGCAGCCGCCCAGCGACAGCGCCTCGTCGGCGATCGGCTTGAGCGGCAGCGCCTTGCCACCGCGGAACTGGCCGTCGGAGGTGATCACGGCAACAGCAGCCGCATCCTCGATGCGGTCGCGCAGGGCCTGGGCCGAGAAGCCGCCGAAGACGATGGAGTGGGTGGCGCCGATGCGTGCGCAGGCCTGCATGGCGACGACGCCTTCGATCGACATCGGCAGGTAGATGATGACGCGATCGCCCTTCTTGACGCCCATGCCGCGCAGGGCATTGGCGAACTTGCTGACGCGAGCGAGCAGGTCCTTGTAGGTGACCCTGGTGACTTCACCGCTGTCCGCTTCGAAGATCAGTGCGACCTTGTCGCCGAGGCCGTTATTGACGTTGCGGTCGAGGCAGTTGTACGAGACGTTGAGCTTGCCGTCGGCGAACCACTTGAAGAAAGGCGCATTGGATTCATCGAGCACCTGCGTGAAGGGCTCCTTCCAGTCCAGCAACTCCTTCGCCCGACGCCCCCAGTAGCCTTCGTAGTCATCCTCGGCTTCCTTGCACAGCGCCCGGTATCCCTCCATGCCGGAAACCGCTGCGTTCTTGACCATCTCTTCCGAGGGCTTGTAAATGCGGACTTGTTGTTCGTTGGACATGCTCACCTCTCCTCAACTGTTCAAATGGTTGAAGCTGACCCAGGACGGGTCTGGCTGGTTGGTTCCAGCCTTGAAATCGGTCGCTGCTTGCAGACACCCATATACGCCGAAGTGGGCGCATTAAAAGATATTTATCTTACACAGGACTTACACTCCCCGGCCAGCGACGAGGCCGACAGGGGAGTGCTAGAATTCAGCGCCTTAACGGCCCGCAGGGGCCGTTCGCGCCATTCTGCCCCCATGTCATCCGGAGACCAAGCGCCATGACGATCATTCGCCAAGAAGACCTCATCCAGTCGATCGCGGATGCGTTCCAGTACATCAGCTACTACCACCCGCTCGACTACATCCAGGCGCTCGGCGAGGCCTACGAGCGCGAGGAAAGCCCGGCGGCAAAGGATGCCATCGCCCAGATCCTGACCAACTCGCGCATGGCCGCCGAAGGCCATCGCCCCATCTGCCAGGACACGGGCATCGCGGTCGTCTTCCTCAAGGTCGGCATGAACGTGCGCTGGGACGCCACGATGAGCGTCCAGGAAATGATCAACGAAGGCGTGCGCCGCGCCTACAACGACCCTGACAACAAGCTGCGCGCCTCGGTGCTGCTCGACCCGGCGGGCAAGCGCCAGAACAGCAAGGACAACACCCCGGCGGTGGTGCACTACGAGATCGTCGAGGGCGACCAGGTCGAGGTGATCTGTGCGGCCAAGGGCGGCGGCTCGGAGAACAAGTCGAAGATGGTCATGCTCAACCCGTCGGACTCGATCGTGGACTGGGTGCTGAAGACCGTGCCGACCATGGGCGCCGGCTGGTGTCCGCCGGGCATCCTCGGCATCGGCATCGGCGGCACGCCGGAGAAGGCGATGCTGCTGGCCAAGGAATCGCTGATGGAGCCGGTCAACATCCACGAACTGCGCGAGAAGGCCGCCTCGGGCGCCCAACTCAGCCGCGTGGAAGCGCTGCGCCTGGAGCTGATGGACAAGGTCAACGCGCTCGGCATCGGCGCCCAGGGCCTGGGCGGCCTCACCACCGTGCTCGACGTCAAGATCATGGACTACCCGACCCACGCCGCCAGCCTGCCGATCGCGATGATCCCCAACTGCGCCGCCACCCGCCACGTGCATTTCCACCTCGACGGCTCCGGCCCGGCCCATCTGCCGACGCCCAAGCTGGAAGACTGGCCGCAGGTCACCTGGAAGGCCGACACCAACGTCGCCACCCGGGTCAATCTCGACACCCTGACCAAGGAAGAGGTCGCCTCCTGGAAGCCGGGCCAGATCCTGCTGCTCAACGGCAAGATGCTCACCGGCCGCGACGCCGCCCACAAGCGCATCGCCGACATGCTCGAAAAGGGCGAGAAGCTGCCGGTCGACTTCACCAACCGCGTCATCTACTACGTCGGCCCGGTCGACCCGGTGCGTGACGAGGTCGTCGGCCCCGCCGGCCCCACCACCGCCACCCGCATGGACAAGTTCACCCGCATGATGCTGGAGAAGACCGGCCTCATCTCGATGATCGGCAAGTCCGAGCGCGGCCCGGTCGCCATCGAGGCGATCAAGGACAACAGGTCGGCCTACCTGATGGCGGTCGGCGGCGCGGCCTACCTGGTGTCGAAGGCGATCAAGGAAGCCAGGGTCGTCGGCTTCGAGGATCTCGGCATGGAAGCGATCTACGAATTTACCGTGCAGGACATGCCGGTGACGGTCGCGGTCGACGCCAACGGCACCAGCGTCCATAACACCGGCCCGAAGGAGTGGCAGGCCAGGATCGGCAAGATCCCGGTCGCGGTCGCCTGATTGCTGCAATGCCGCACGGGTCGGGCCATGGGCCCGGCCCGCCGCGCGCCGCGTGCCGGGAACGCGCCGCTCAATGGGCGTCGAGCAGCTTGTGGAGCCCCTCCAGTAGCGCATCGAGTCGCTCGCGTACGCGCCCCATTTGCGCGACCACGCGCGCTGCGTCCGATACACGATGGCTGGCGACCAGTCCGTCGATGGACTCGTGCAGGTGAGTGTGGTCCAGACACACCTGCTCGAGTTGCGCCCCATCGGCGCCCATCTCCGCCAGCGACTCGACCCACTCGCCGAGGCTGCAGGCATGCGCCGCCGTCTGGCTCGACAGCGGCGTGCCGTCGGCCACGTGCGCAGCGAGCTTGCGCACCAGGGCGCGGTGCTCGACCTGCGCGTAGATCAGCGCAATGAACTCCCGATTCACCGCCGCCCGCCCGCGCCACGACGCCGGTGGTGACCACGACGACACCCAGCCCGGGATCGCATCCGGCGCCATCGGCCGCGCAATGCCGTAACCCTGGGCGACCTCACAGCCGAGCTGCAGCAGGATGCGGCCATGGGCCTCGGACTCCACGCCCTCGGCCACCACCTCGCGCCGGAATGCGCGCGCCAGGCCAAGAATGGCCTCGAGGATCGCCAGGTCTTCCGGGTCGTCGAGCATCTCGCGCACGAACAACTGGTCGATCTTCAGCCGCGCCGCCGGCAGGCGCTTGAGGTAGGCCAGGGCCGAATAGCCGGTGCCAAAGTCGTCCAGCGCAAATGACACCCCGATCGCGGCACATGCCTCGACGATCTGGGTCACCCGCGTCATGCTCTCGAGCGCGCTGCTCTCGAGCACCTCCAACTCCAGGCTGCCCGGTGCCAGCTCGGGATATCGGCTCAGCGCAGCCTGCAGGCGCACCATGAAATCGGCCGATTGCAGATGGCGCGCCGCAATGTTCACGCTCACCGCCAATGCCAGCCCGTCGCGCCTCCATGTCGCCGCCTGGGCCAGCGCCTGCCCGATCACCCAGTCGCCCAGCTCGGTCGCAAGCGGGTGGTCATCGACCACCGGCAGGAAGGCGGCAGGCTCGACCAAGCCAAGCTCGGGATGCCGCCAGCGGATCAGGGCCTCGACACCCACCACGGCCCCGCTGCGCATGTTCACCTTGGGTTGATAAAGCAGCGCGAACTCGCCCGCCCGCATGCCCTTGCGGATCCGCGTCAGGCCTTCGTGGCGTCCGCGCAGGCTGCGGTCGTGGTCGGTGTCGAAGAAGTGGTAGCGGTTCTTGCCCGCGAGCTTGGCCTGATACATCGCCAGATCGGCCTGACGCAGCAACTGATCGGCGTCGACCTCCTCGCTCTGCGGGTAAAGGGTGAGGCCGATGCTGGCCGACACATGCAGCTCGAGCTCGGCCACCCACACGCATTGCGCCACCGCGCTGAGCAGCCGTTGGGTGAGCTGCTTGCAGGCTTCCGCATCGGGCAGATCGACCAGCACGGCCACGAATTCGTCACCGCCGAGCCGCGACACGCTGTCCGCCTCCCGCAGGGCACCCTTCATGCGTGCCGCCACCGTCGTCAGCAACTGGTCGCCGACGTGGTGACCGTGCGTGTCATTGACTGCCTTGAACCCGTCCAGGTCGATGTAGGCGACAGCGAGCTGCTGCCCGCGGCGGCGCGACTGCACCATGCTGCGACTGAGGCGGTCGTGCAGCAGCACCCGGTTGGGCAGGCCGGTCAGCGCGTCGTAGTGGGCGATGTACTCGAGCTGAGCCTCGTGTTCCTTCTGCAGGGTGATGTCGTTGAGCGTGCCCGAGAAGCCCAGCAAGGTCTCGCTGGCATCGAACACCGGCCGCGCGTTGAGCTCGACCCAGCGCGAGCCGCCGCCGATGCGCTGGTAGCGCAGCGCCTGAGTGCAGGACACCTCCTCGCGCCGACGCAGCATGTCGAACAGTTCCTGATGCAGATCGCGATCACCCGGATGGACGTAGTCGACATAGGCTCGCCTCAGCGTCTCCTCCACCGGGTGGCCGGTGAGATCGGTCCACGCCCGGTTGAGGAAGATCCAGCGCCCGTCCAGGTCGACCTGGAAGATGACCTCCTTCACGCTCTCCACCACTGAGCGGTAGCGCGCCTCGCTCTCGCGCAGCGTGTCGTCAATGCGCTTGCGCTCGAGCACACTGGCAAAGGCGTTGCCAGTGAGCCGCATCAGGGTCTTCTCCTCGTCCGACCATTGGCGCGCCGAACGCACCGAATCGAGGCCGACGAAGCCCAGCAACCGTCCGTTGACGACCATCGGTGCGGCGAGCGTGGACTGGATCGACTGCGCGGACAAGACCTCGCGGTCGACTTCCGCCCCCGCGGGCAAGGCGTGGACGTCGGGAAAATCGACAATCTCGTGGCGCTTGATCAGGCGACAGAAGAGCATGACGTCGTCGAAGGGGACGCGTTGCAGCTTGTCCCGCTGCGGCGAGACGCCCTCCCGACACCATTCGTAAGTGTTGTCGAGCAACTGTCCGTCATCGCTGACCTCGAACACGAAGACCCGGTCGGCATCGGCAAACGGACCAATCTGCGCCAGCGCACGCGTGAGCAGGCCGGCCACCTCGTCCGGCCGCGCCGGCATCAGCTCGGAAGAGATCCGCGCCACCAGGCGCTCGAACTCGATGCGCCGGTTGAGCGCAGCCTCGGCGCGCTCGCGAATGAGCTCGGCACTCACAGGACCATCGAAGATCTCGAGCAACTCGCGCGCGGCCGCCTCGTCCGCCAGCGGCTGACGCGACAAGCCGACCAGCAGGCCGAGGGGGCCACCCTCCTTGTCGAACAGCGGCGTGGCACAGTAAGCGGCGTAGCCGCCCTCGACCAGGACGCGGTCTTCCGGAAAGTGCCGAGCCACATCGCACGCAAACACGCAGGGCTCACGCCCCATCACGCGCTCGCACGGCGTATGCATCAGTGAATACTTGAAGGCCCCCAGCGGCTTGCCATCGGCCCAGCCGGCACGCACGGTCACCGCGTCGCCCGCGGCCGACAGCTCGCCGACAAAGGCCTGGTCGATCTGCAAGGCCTCGGCGAAGTGCTTGCACACCGCCTCGTAGAAAGGTGCACCCGACAACATCGTGTAGCGCGCTGCAAGCGCATCGAGCGCGATCTCGGTGCGCCTGCGCTCCTGCTCCAGGCGCAGGGCGAGGATCATGCTGGAGCAGGTCGCCAGCATGGGCGCCAGATCCGCAGCCAGCCGGTCGTCGTAGCCACCCGGGGCGTTGGCCAGCCCCACGATGCCGATGAGCTGGCTACCCTGCATCAGCGGCAGCCCCAGGAAACAGTCGAGCGGCGGATGCCCCTCGGGCAGGCCACCGCGGCGCGGATCGAGCGCCGGCTGGTTGACGACGACAGCTGCAGTCGTGCGCAACACCTCACCGAACAGCGTATCCATGTTGCGAAACTCGAAGCCGCCTGCACGCACACGCTCGAAGGTGGCCCGCGTCTGTGCATTCCACGACAGGTCGGACAGCCCGTGCATGCGCAGGAAGGGCTTGCCGTCCGCATCCTTCTGCGTCTCGCCGATGAAGCCGTATTCGCTGCTGGTCAGCGCGACGAGATGCCCAAGCATGCGCTCGAACACGTCGTGCACCGCGCCGCCGACGAGAAAGTCGCGCTGCACCGACACCAGGGCAGCCAGCATCTGCGCCTGGCGGCGGGCGCGCTGGCCGATCTGTTCGGCATAAGCGGAGAGATCTCCCGCCGCCATCCCATGTGCCTCCTGACCGCCCCCGTCGGCATCGGGGGCATCAGGAGGCATCGAGGGTGGAGGTCGGGACATGGGGTCGAGCTAGGATGGGACCAAACGCCGCATCATAGCGCCGACCGCTACGCGAAAGGAATTACCGCGGTGCTCAACCGGCGCGATGCTCGGCCAGTTTGAGCCAGGTGTCGACCACCGTATCCGGGTTCAGCGAGATGGTCTGGATACCTTCGTCCATCAGCCACTCGGCCAGATCCGGATGATCCGACGGGCCCTGGCCGCAGATGCCGACATACTTGCCCATCTTGTTCGCGGCCTGGATCGACATCGACAGCAGCTGCTTGACGGCCGGGTCGCGCTCGTCGAAGGCGTGCGCCACCAGGCCCGAGTCGCGGTCCAGACCCAGGGTGAGCTGGGTGAGGTCGTTCGAGCCGATCGAGTAGCCATCGAAGTGCTCGAGGAACTGCTCGGCCAGGATGGCGTTGGAGGGGATCTCGCACATCATGATCAGCTTGAGCTCATTCACGCCGCGCTTGAGGCCATGCTCGGCCAGCAGATCGACCACGCCCTTCGCCTCTTCGACGTTGCGCACGAAGGGGATCATGATCTGCACGTTGGTCAGGCCGAGTTCGTTGCGCACCTTCTTCATCGCGGCGACTTCCATCTCGAAGCAGTCGCGGAAGCTGTGCGCGATGTAGCGCGAGGCACCACGGAAGCCGAGCATCGGGTTCTCTTCTTCCGGCTCGTAGATCTCGCCGCCGAGCAGCTTGCGGTACTCGTTCGACTTGAAGTCGGACATGCGCACGATCACCGGCTTCGGATAGAAGGCCGCGGCGATGGTGGCCACGCCCTCGACCAGCTTCTCGATGAAGAACTGCTTGGGCGTCGCATAACCGCGCGAGCGGCGGTTGATCTCGTCGCGCAGGTTGGCCGGCACCTGGCCGATGTCGAGGATCGCCTTGGGGTGGATGCCGATCATGTTGTTGATGACGAACTCCAGGCGCGCCAGACCGACACCGCCATTGGGGATCTGCGCGAACTCGAAGGCGAGCTCGGGGTTGCCCACGTTCATCATGATCTTCACCGGAATCTCGGGCAGGTTGCCCATATCGGTGGTGATGACTTCGAAGTCCAGCTTGCCGCGGTACACGTAGCCGGTATCGCCCTCGGCGCAGGACACGGTGACCGATTCGCCCTCGTGCAGCACCTCGGTGGCGTTGCCGCAGCCGACGATGGCGGGGATGCCCAGCTCGCGCGCGATGATGGCGGCGTGGCAGGTACGGCCGCCGCGGTTGGTGACGATGGCGCTGGCGCGCTTCATCACCGGCTCCCAGTTGGGGTCGGTCATGTCGGTGACGAGGATGTCGCCCGCCTGCACGCGGTTCATCTCGGAGGCGTCGCCGACCACGCGCACGACACCTGCGCCGATCTTCTGGCCGATCGCGCGGCCGTGGGTAAGCGCCTTGCCGTACTGCTTGAGACGGTATTTTTCCATCACCAGGCCGCTGTCCTGGCTCTTAACGGTCTCGGGGCGCGCCTGCAGGATGTAGAGCTTGCCGTCGACGCCGTCCTTGCCCCACTCGATGTCCATCGGGCGGCCGTAGTGCTTCTCGATGATGACGGCGTAGCGGGCGAGCTCGAGCACGTCCTCGTCGGTGAGCGAGAAGCGGTTGCGGTCGGCCTCCGGCACGTCGACCGTGCGCACCGAGCGGCCGGCCACGGCCTTGTCGGTGAACACCATCTTGATCAGCTTGGAGCCCAGATTGCGGCGGATGACCGCCGGCTTGCCCAGCGCCAGGGTGGGCTTGTGCACATAGAACTCGTCCGGGTTCACCGCACCCTGCACGACGGTCTCGCCCAGTCCATAGGACGCGGTGATGAACACCACCTGGTCGAAGCCCGACTCGGTGTCGATCGAGAACATCACGCCCGAGGCCCCGGTGTCAGAGCGCACCATGCGCTGCACGCCGGCCGACAGCGCGACGTCGGCGTGGGCGAAGTTCTTGTGCACGCGGTAGGCGATCGCGCGATCGTTGTACAGCGACGCGAACACTTCCTTCATCGCGTGCAGGATGTTCTCGTAGCCGTGGATGTTGAGGAAGGTCTCCTGCTGGCCGGCGAATGAGGCGTCGGGCAGGTCTTCGGCGGTCGCCGACGAACGCACTGCGAAACTGCCCTCGCCTTCTGCGCTAATCTGCTCGTAGGCGGTCTTGATCTCGGCCTCGAGCTTGGCCGGGAAGGGAATATCGATGATCCACTGGCGGATCTGCGCACCGGTCCTGGCCAGCGCATCGACGTCATCCACGTCCAGCGCATCGAGCGCGGCGTTGATGCGGTCGGCCAGGCCGTCGTGAGCGAGGAATTCGCGATAGGCTTCTGCGGTGGTCGCAAAGCCACCCGGCACGCGAACGCTGGCGGGCAACTGGCTGAGCATCTCGCCAAGGGAGGCATTCTTGCCGCCGACCTTTTCGACGTCGGTCATGCGCAGTTCGTTGAAGGGGATCACGTAGCGTGTCATGGGTGGCTTCCGCAAATGTTGGAGAAAAAGCAAAATATCGAAGAACGCAGTTTACGATTTTTTGTGCTGTGCCGCACGACAGGGTTTGCCCCAATGCCGGGTCGCCCTGATCGACCCCACCCGTCCTGGCAGTCCAAGGCCCACAATCATGACCGACACCCCGCGCCGCACCGTGTTCTTTGTCTCAGACGGTACCGGCATCACCGCAGAAACCCTTGGCCACAGCCTGCTTGCGCAGTTTCCCGAAGCCAAGTTCCGCCAGATCCGCGCGCCATTCGTAGACAACATAGACAAGGCCATCGACTGCGCCAACCAGATCCGCGAGGCCGCAGCCGAGGACGACCTGCGCCCGATCGTGTTCAGCACCCTCGTCAATCAGGCCACGGTTGATGCACTGCACAAAGCCGACGCCCTGTTCCTCGACCTGTTCGAGCGTTTCATCGGCCCGCTCGAAACCGAGCTCGGCCAGCGCTCGACGCATGCCGTCGGCCGCTTCCATGGCATTGCCGACAGCACCAACTACAAGCACCGCATCGAGGCCATCAACTTCGCCATGGCGCACGACGACGGCGTCTCCAGTGACGGCGAGCTCGCCGAGGCCGACGTCATCCTGGTCGGCGTATCGCGCTCGGGCAAGACGCCCACCAGCCTCTACCTCGCCATGCAGTTTGGGGTGAAGGCGGCCAACTATCCGCTGATCCCCGAAGACTTCGAGCGCAACAAGCTGCCCGGCGAGCTGCACAAGTACCGCACCAAGCTCTTCGGCCTCACCATTGCCCCTGAGCGCCTGTCGCAGATTCGCCAGGAGCGGCGCCCAAACAGCCGCTACGCCTCGCTGGAGAACTGCCGCTACGAGATCGACGCCGCGCAAAAACTGATGCGCCGCGAGAACATCCGCTGGCTCGAGTCCACCACGAAGTCGATCGAGGAGATCTCCGCCACCATCCTGCAGACCGTGCGCGTCGATCGCCCCGGCTTCTGAGCCCAGCCCCCGACGGTGTGACACGCACCGCGGGGCGGCTTGCCCCATTCGGCTAGAATGAAGGCCTGGTCGCGCCCCTCCGGGCGCGATGGCCGGAACAGCACAGGACATCCCCATGAAAAGAACGCGCCTCAAGCGCCGCGGCGGCCTCGGCCGCATTGCCGAGCAACTCGTCTGGCTCGCCAACGGCCTCGCCGAATCCGGCAGCCGTGTCGAAGACCGCTACTGGGAGCAGCAGATCACCACGGTCCTCGACGAAGCCCTCGCCGACAACGAGGAAGAGGCGCTCAACGCTGCGCTCGACCACCTCTACAGCAGCGAGCCGCGCGCCTACGACGAACTCGCCGACCATATCGAATCGCGCGCCGAATGCGCGGCCGGCGCGGCCAACACGCACGACGTCGTCCTCATCGCCGCCCCGGTGATGGCCTGGTCGCGCTACCGCATCCCCGCCACCAGCGTTCCGCCCGCGGTGCTTGCCAACCTTCGCGTGCACCTGCAGGCGCACGTGCTCGCCAAAGGCGCGCGCCTGTCGGTGGCCGACTTCCTGTTCAGCCCCGACCAGCTGCCGCAGGGTTACTGTGCCACCGCCGAATTCGCCAAGGTCATCGGCGGCGCCGCCCTCGACAACCTCGATCTCCACATCGACACCGAGGGCATGCCCGAGACCGCCCAGTTCCTGTCCGACACGCGCTACCTGCTCGCCGCCGTCGCCGTTCCGCGCGGCAGCGCGCTGTTCCGCTGGCAGGAGACCGACGGCAGCCGAGACAGCGCGCGCGAGCAATGGCGCACCCAGGGCGGCGCCTGTCTGGCGCCGCTGTTGCCCGGCTGCGCCATCGAGCTGGTGCTGCCTGAAGCCTATTTCGCCGCCAGCCGTGCCGCCGACAAGGACAGCCGCCCCTACTCGGTACGGGCCTCGGTCGCCTTCCTCGCGACCACGCTCGAGACCCCGGCCGCCAACCTGCGCGCCGTGATCGCCCCGTTCTGGGACCGCAACCTCGAGGAATACCGCATCGGCTTCACCGTGCGCGGGCGCGAGGACATCGTCCATGGGGTGGTGTGGCCGCTGCTCGGCGCCGAGGACGAAACCACCGACTGCACTGCCCAGATCGATGCCGTGCTGCGCGAATCGGGCATCGCCGACATCGTGCACCTCGACCATCAGTTCCCGCTGGAGTACTGCGACGACTGCGGCGCGCCGCTCTACCCCTCGCCCGAGGGTGAAGTGGTGCACGCCGAGATGCCCGAGGAACAATCGGACCAGATGCCGCGTCATCTGCACTGATACGCCGCAAACGCCACTCACACACCCCCGCGGAGAACCGCATGAGCGAGAAGATCGACAGGACCGAAGCCCAGTGGCGCGCCGAACTCACCGACATGCAATACCACGTCACCCGCGAGAAGGGCACCGAGCGCGCCTTCACCGGCGAATACTGGAACGTGTGGGACAAGGGCGCCTACAACTGCGTCTGTTGTGGCGCCCCGCTGTTCCGCTCCGAGCATAAGTTCGACGCCGGCTGCGGCTGGCCCAGCTTCTGGACCGCCGCCGAACCCGACAACGTCGCCACCGCGGTGGACCGCAGCCACTACATGGTCCGCACCGAGGTCCTGTGCCAGCACTGCGGCGCCCATCTCGGCCACGTCTTCGAGGACGGCCCTCAGCCCACCGGATTGCGCTACTGCATCAACTCGGCCTCGATCAAGCTCGAGAAGGATGCCGACTAACAGGCAGGTCTGATTCGACCTTGCGCCTGAAATGCCGCGGCACCCAGCCACAAAAAAACCCGCGCCAGCCTCACGGCCGCGCGGGTTTCCTGTCAGCTGAAAACAGCGCTTACACGCGTTCCCACACCGTGGTGATGCCCTGGCCGCCGCCGATGCACATGGTGGCGACGCCGTAACGGCCATTGGTGCGGATCAGCTCGTGCAGCAGCTTGGTGATGATCACGCCGCCGGTCGCGCCCACCGGGTGGCCGAGCGAGATGGCGCCGCCGTTGGGGTTGACCTTGGCGGTGTCGAGCTCGAGCCCGCGGTTCACCGCGATCGACTGCGCGGCGAAGGCTTCGTTGGACTCGATCACGTCGATCTGATCCAGCTTCAGGCCGGCGCGCTGCAGGGCAAGCTTGGTGGCCGGGATCGGACCTTCGCCCATGATCTCGTTGGGCACACCGGCGATCGCGTATGACACCAGGCGGGCGATCGGCTTCTGGCCGGCGGCAGCGGCCTTGGCGGCATCGGCCATCACCAGGAAGGCGGCGGCGTCATTGATGCCCGAGGCGTTGCCGGCGGTCACCGAACCATCCTTCTTGAAGGCCGGCTTCATCTTGCCCAGCGCTTCCAGGGTGGTCATGCGCGGATGCTCGTCGGTCTCGAACACCACGGTGCCCTTGCGGGTTTCGAAGCTGATCGGGACGATCTGGCTCTTGAAGCGGCCATCGGCGATCGCCGCGGCGGCGCGCTTCTGCGACTCGAGCGCGAAGGCGTCCTGCTCTTCACGCGAGATGCCCCACTTGGTGCACAGGTTCTCGGCGGTGATGCCCATGTGGCCGACGCCGAAGGGGTCGGTGAGCACCGCGACCATCGCGTCGATGGCCTTGGTGTCGCCCATGCGGGCACCGCTGCGCAGTGCCGGCAGCAGGTAGGCACCGCGCGACATCACCTCGACACCGCCGCCGATGGCGTAGTCGGCGTCGCCCAGCATGATGGCCTGGGCGGCGTTGACGATGGCCTGCTGGGCCGAGCCGCACAGGCGGTTGACCGCGAACGCCACCGAGTCGGTCGACATACCGGCGTTGACCGTCGCCACACGTGCCACATACGCATAGCGGGAGTCGGTCGGAATGCAGTTGCCGACGGCCGCGAACTGCACCGCCTTGGGATCGACGCCCGCGCGCGCGAACGCTTCCTTCGCCACCACCGCACCCAGTTCGGACGGCTCCATGTCCTTCAGCGAGCCGCCAAAACCCCCCACGGCGGAACGAACAGCACTCAGAACAACGACTTCACGATTTGCCATAACCCACTCCCTCTTTTTGAATTCAAACGTACTACCTGCCAACCCACCCGGCTGCGCCGAGCAACACCAGCAGGAACAGACACACGAGTAATGCCCGCCAAAGCAGGCCTACCGTGCTTTGCAGGTGGTCGACGCCCGCCTCGCTTCCCAGCCCCATCTCGGGCCGATCGACGATCACACCGGACTCATGGACCGGCATGCCGAGCCTCACTCCCAGCGCGCCCCCACCACTCGCAATCAGTATAGCCGACGACTTGTCCGACCACAGCACGGCCTGCGAGCGCCAGCAATAAACACCATCCTCGAAGTTGCCCATCACGGCATAGACCGTCGCCGTGATGCGAACGGGCACCCAGTCGAGCGCCTCGAAGGCGCGCTGGGCGAAGCGGCCGAAATCGCCAGCGCCAGGCTCGCCGCCCGTGCTTCGCGCACCCCACTCATCGTGCAGATAGCGCGCCAGCCGATACAGGACGGCACCGCTCGGTCCCGGCAGGATCGAGAACCAGAACACCACGCCAAACACGTTACGGTGGGCCGCCACGAGCGCCTGCTCGATCGACAGGCGCGCAATCTCACTCGGGCTTGCCTCGTCGTAGCGCCCGCCGCGCCAGGCCGCCAGCAGCGTGCGAGCACGTTCGAGTTCGCCCATGCGCAGCGCAAGGTGAATCTCGGTGAAATGATGACTTTCGTGGCGAAAGCCCATGCACAGGTACAGCGCCCCGATGTTGCAGGCAAAGGCGAACACCGGGTGCAGTTCCCACGCCAGCCAGTACGCGACCGCCGTGCCCAGGGTGCCCAGCCCCGCCAGCAGCAACCAGGCAAGCCGCCCGCTGGCGCGGCTACCGTCGTCCAAGCGCCTGGCAATGCCCTCCGCCACACGCCCCAAGGGTGCCAACACCCGCCACCGCCCGGGGAGCGCGCGCACGTGCTCGAGCAGCAGAGCGAGGATCAGCGCAAGAAGCGTCATGCGAAACGGGACAGGCGGTAGCTCAAGCGAAGGGAAGTCACGCCCGATCGGCGTGAAAATTCGAGTCGTGAAGATATCACAAAGCCACCCCTTGCCCCGCCTCGCCTCATGCGCTACGCCCGCCCTCCGCCCTCAGCACCCGGTACAGCGACATGATGATCCCCGCCGTCGCCCCCCAGATGAAGTAGCCTTCGTACGGCATGGCATGGAAACGCCGCAAGCGCCCCTCGTGCATGATGCTGTGCTCCTCGTGGTTCGCCGGATCGAGGAAGTGTGACAGCGGCACCTCGAAGGCCTCGGCCACCTCGAAGGCGTCGAGCTTGAGCGCAAAGGGAGGATGCACCAGCCCCACCACGGGCGTCACCCTGAAGCCGGTGCCGGTCAGGTAGTCGGGCAGCGCACCAAGCAGCTCGACATGGCGACTCTGCAGGCCGATCTCCTCCTCCGTCTCGCGCAAGGCAGTCTCGACGGCCGATGCATCGCCTTTCTCCACCCGACCGCCAGGAAAGCTGATCTGGCCAGGGTGGTGGTGGAGGTGCTCAGTGCGCTTGGTGAGGAGGACCGAAGCATGATCGGCGCGCACGACCAACGGCACGAGGACCGCGGCCGGAATCGGGGCGCGCTGCATCATCAGCCCGCCCCAGTCGGCATTTGGCTCTACGCCCCCCTGGGAGCACCGAAGCCGCTCACGCAGAAGGGAGATCTCCGATCCAACGGGGGAGTGCGACAAAACATCAATCCTCGAAGCAGGGTAAACGGACTAACAGCCCACGAACGCCGCATCTTCATCCACGGCAGCAATGTGACATCGATGCATCAAGACGAGACGGATGATCACTGATGGCCGCGAATGTTCCGCAGGTGATCGAAACCCGCACCCGGGCGCACCGTTGATCCGGCCCGGCCTCGCTCGGGAACTCCGCTTCGCTCACGCCCAGATATCGATCACCCCACCCGCCGTGCTCCCCACGGCCGCGGGCGGACGGGGGATGGCCTGCACGAGTTGCATAGCGCTCTCGGCCTGAATGTCGATCGCCTTCTTCAGCACCTCGACCGACACCTCCTGCTGGAGTTGCGCCTGGCTGTTGGCGGTGACGGCGGCGGCGATGGCACTTGCATCCATGATGGACTTCCTCTTGCTGCAGATGGATGGCGCCACAAAGGCGCCCCTGCAAGGCATAACGGTGAATGCACGACAAACTTGAATGACCGCCCGCCAGGCTCGCATTGGGGAAACGAATGGGTTCACCTGATGGCTGCCGAAAGGCTGGGCCTGCAGCGCTTGTTCTGCGTCACTCACCCGCCGCGTCGCAGCCGGTACGGCCCTATGCGGCCTGTGCGCGGCCCGCCCGGATCAGCTCACGGGTGGCCTACGCCGTCGGCTGGCAAGCCCGGCGAAGGCGCTCGGCGAGTTCAGTCCCTGAAGTTCCCGTACTGCAGCGGAAAGTCCGTGATCTGCTTCTTGACCAGCGCGATGGCCTCCTGCAGCACGTCGCGCTTGGCGCCGGAGACGCGCACGGCGTCGCCCTGGATCGCGGCCTGGACCTTCATCTTGCTGTCCTTCAACAGCTTGACGATCTTCTTGGCCAGATCCTGGTCGACGCCGACGCGCACCTTCACTTCCTGCTTGACCTTGTTGCCGGAGATCTTCTGCACGTCGCCGTAGTCCAGGCACCGGACGTCGACGTTCTTCTTGGTCATCTCGGGCAGCAGGATGGTCTTGATCTGGTCGAGCTGGAAGTCGCTGTCACCGTAGATCGTCAGCAGCTTGTCGGCGTGCTCGATCTTGGCGCTGGTGCCCTTGAAGTCGTGGCGGCCGTCGACCTTGCGGTTGGCCTGCTCGACGGCGTTGCGCAGCGCAGGCTGGTCGACCTCGGACATGATGTCGAAAGACGGCATGGCTTCCCTCCCCCGCGCTCAGCCGTAGTGGCAGATGTAGTGGTAAGGCTCGCCGACGACCTCGATGTCGAAGCTCGAGTTGCCCGGCACACTGAAGGATTCGCCGGCGCCGTAGGTCGTCCACTCACCGGGCGGGCCATCGGCGCCCTTCATGCGCACGCGGCAGCTGCCGGCCACGCCCTCCATGATCTCGGGAGCGCCGGTGCCGAAGGTGAGCGCGGCCGGCAGGATGACGCCGACCGACTTCCTGGTGCCATCGGCAAACTGGATCGCGTGGCTGACGCACCTGCCGTCGAAATAGACGTTGGCCTGGGTGGTGACGGTGACGCCGTCGAAGGTGGTGGTGATGCCCATGGGTTGCAGATTCCTTATTCGATTCCGAGCAGCTTCTGGATGACGCCCTTGGCAATGAAGCCGACCACGCCCACGCCCAGGCCGAGGAACATCCACAGCATGCCGTAGCGGCCGGCCTTGGACTCCTTGCCCAGGTTCCAGATGATGAACATCATGAACGCAATGAGCGCGGACAGGCCGAGCTTGAGCGAAATGTCCTCGAACTCGGCAAAGGTGAGCCCGAAGAGGAAGACTTCATTGTCCATTACGGCGTGTCCGGCCCCCGCTTAGCCGCGCTTGGCCCGGGCGTTGGCGGCGATGCGCATGCGCAGCGCGTTGAGGCGGATGAAGCCGTGGGCATCCTTCTGATTGTAGGCGCCAGCGTCGTCCTCGAAGGTGGCGATGGTCGGGTCGAACAGCGAGTCGGTCTTGGAGTCGCGGCCGGTGACGATGACATTGCCCTTGTAGAGCTTGAGGCGCACCCAGCCATTGACGGTCTGCTGGGTGTGGTCGATCAGCGCCTGAATCGCCTGGCGCTCGGGGCTCCACCAGTAGCCGTTGTAGATCATGCTGGCATAGCGCGGCATGAGGTCGTCCTTGAGGTGGGCGACTTCGCGGTCGAGCGTGATCGATTCGATGGCGCGGTGTGCGCGCAGCAGAATGGTACCGCCCGGGGTCTCGTAGCAGCCGCGGCTCTTCATGCCGACGTAGCGGTTTTCGACCAGGTCGAGGCGGCCGATGCCGTGCTTGCCGCCGAGCTCGTTCAACTTGGCGAGCAGCTCGTGCGCCTTCATGCGGGCGCCGTTGATGGCGACGAGGTCACCCTGCTCGAACTCGAGGTCGACGTATTCGGCCGCGTCGGGCGCGGCCTCGGGCGACACGGTCCAGCGCCACATGGATTCCTCGGCCTCGGCGGCGGGGTTCTCGAGGTGGCGGCCTTCGAAGGAGATGTGCAGCATATTGGCGTCCATCGAGTAGGGCGAGCCGCCTTGCTTGTGCTTCATCTCGATGGGGATGCCGTGCTTCTCGGCGTAGGCGAGCAGCTTCTCGCGCGACAGCAGGTCCCACTCGCGCCACGGGGCGATGACCTTCACGCCCGGCATCAGCGCGTAGTAACCGAGCTCGAAGCGGACCTGGTCGTTGCCCTTGCCGGTGGCGCCGTGCGAGACGGCGTCGGCGCCGGTAGCGCGCGCGATCTCGATCTGGCGCTTGGCGATCAGCGGACGGGCGATCGAGGTGCCGAGCAGGTATTCGCCTTCGTAGATGGTGTTGGCGCGGAACATCGGGAAGACGAAGTCGCGCACGAACTCCTCGCGCAGGTCGTCGATGAAGATGTTCTCGGGCTTGATGCCGAACTTGAGCGCCTTGGTGCGCGCGGGTTCGAGCTCCTCGCCCTGGCCGAGATCGGCGGTGAAGGTGACCACTTCGCACTGGTAGGTGTCCTGCAGCCACTTCAGGATGACCGAAGTGTCCAGCCCGCCCGAGTAGGCGAGCACTACTTTATTGACGTCGCTCATGCTGTTTTCCTGTTTCCTGCTGTGTTGCCGGCGCGCACGCCCGTGCATGCCGTGAGTATTGGGTAGATCAGAATTCGATGCGGCCGAGCATCAGGTATTCCATCAGCGCCTTCTGCGCGTGCAGGCGGTTCTCGGCCTCGTCCCACACCACCGACTGCGGCCCATCCATGACCTCGGCGGTGACTTCCTCGCCGCGGTGCGCCGGCAGGCAGTGCATGAAGACCGCGTCCTTGTGCGCCACGGACATCATCTCGGCATCCACGCACCAGTCGGCGAAGGCCTTCATGCGCTCCTCGTTCTCGGCCTCGAAGCCCATCGAGGTCCACACGTCGGTGGTCACCAGGTCGGCTCCGCGGCAGGCGTCCATCGGGTCGGCGAACTGCTCGAAGTTGTCGGTGCCGTACAGGCCGGCGCGCTCGGGCTCGACCTCGTAGCCGGGGGGCGTGGACACATGCACATTGAAGTCCAGCACCTCGGCGGCCTGCAGCCAGGTGTTGCACATGTTGTTGCTGTCGCCGATCCACGCCACCGTCTTGCCCTGGATCGAGCCGCGGTGCTCGATGTAGGTGAAGATGTCGGCCAGGATCTGGCACGGGTGGTATTCGTTGGTGAGGCCGTTGATGACCGGCACGCGCGAGTTGGCGGCGAAGCGCTCGACGATGTCCTGCTCGAAGGTGCGGATCATCACCAGGTCGCTCATGCGCGAGATGACCTGGCCGGCGTCCTCCACCGGCTCGCCGCGACCGAGCTGCGAGTCACGCGTGTTGAGGTAGATCGCCGAGCCACCGAGCTGGTGCATGCCGGCCTCGAAGGACAGCCGCGTGCGGGTGCTGGCCTTCTCGAAGATCATCACCAGCGTGCGGTCGAACAGCGGGTGGTAGGGCTCGTAGCGCTTGAACTTGTCCTTGATCCACTTGGCGCGCGCGAACACGTAGTCGTATTCGTCGCGGGTGAAATCCTTGAACTGGAGATAGTGCTTGATCGAAGTCATGGGCGGTCCTCAGCCGTTCGCAAGGAAGTCGCGAATCATCGGCGCCAGCATGGCCACCAGCGTCTGGGCGTCGGCGGCGGTGAAGGTGAGCGCGGGCAGCAAGCGCACCACGCGCTCGGAGGTGACGGACAGCAGCAGACCCTGCTCGGCCGCGCGGCCCATCAGCACGCCGCAGGGGCGGTCGAGCTCGATGCCGATCATCAGGCCGCGGCCGCGGATGTCCACGATGCCGGCGACGCCGTCGAGCGCCTCGGCCATGCCCTTGCGGATCGCGTCGCCGACGGCGATGGCATTGTCCATCAGCTTGTCGTCGGCGATGGCGTCGAAGGTGGCCAGGCCCGCTGCGCAGGCGAGCGGGTTGCCACCGAAAGTGGAGCCGTGGTTGCCCGGCCCGAACAGACCCTTGGCCTTGCCCGCGGTGACGCAGGCGCCGATCGGCACACCCGAGGCCAGGCCCTTGGCCAGCGTCATGACGTCGGGCATGGTGCCGGCGTGCTGCCAGCCGAACCACTTGCCAGTGCGACCCATGCCGCACTGCACCTCGTCGCAGATCATGAGCCAGCCCATCTCGTCGCACAGGGCGCGCAGCTCGCGCTGGAAGGCCTCGTCGGCGACGTTGACCCCGCCTTCACCCTGGATCATCTCGAGCATCACGGCAGCGACGCTGTGGTTGTGCTCGCCGACCTTGCGGACAGCCTCGATGTCCTTGTAGGGGACACGGATGAAGCCCTGCACCAGCGGCTCGAAACCGGCCTGCGCCTTGCGGTTGCCGGTGGCCGACAAGGTGGCCATGGTGCGGCCGTGAAAGGCCTGCTCCATGACGATGATGTGTGACAGCTCGATGCCCTTGTTGTGGCCGTACATGCGGGCGAGCTTGATCGCGGCCTCGTTGGCCTCGCAGCCCGAGTTGCAGAAGAAGACCTCGTCCATGCCGGAGACTGCGGCGATGCGGTCGGCGAGCTTGTCCTGCAGCGGGATGCCGTAGAGATTGGAGGTGTGCAGCACGCGCGCGGCCTGGTCGGCAATGGCCTTGACCAGGCGCGGATGGTTGTGGCCGAGGGTGCTGACGGCGATGCCGGAGAGGGCATCGAGATAACGCTTGCCAGTCTCGTCGTACAACCACACGCCCTCGCCGTGCGAGAAAGCCACCGGCAGACGGGCGTAGGTGTTCATGACATGGGACATGGGGTACCTCGAGTTCGACGAAGCCAGGAAACGCACACGGCGGCAGACGCCGCCGTGCAGGAAAGTGTGCGGGATGTTAAGCCAAAACCCGGCGCCCTGTACATAAGCCTACGGGCGCTGCAGGCGCATGCTGCCCCGCGGGCAAGGCCCGATTTCTGCTAGAATGCGCCGCGCTTTGATTCCGGCAGTGCAGAACCGGAACGCGAGCGCCCCCCGAAGCCGCCAAGGCATCACACATGAACCAGAAGATCGAGAACTTCATCATTGTCGGGGTCACGAGGGAGGGGAAGAAATTCCGTCCGAGCGACTGGGCAGACCGCCTGTGCGGTGTCATGTCGGCCTTTGGCGCCGACCACCGGATGATGTACTCCCCCTACGTGCGCCCGGGCTGCACGCTCAAGGGCGACAAGACCGTGCTGGTCGACGCGCGCCTCTACGACGTCGAGCCACTGGCCTACAAGTTCATGGTGAACTTCGCCAACGACAACAACCTGCAGATCGAGTGGGTCGGCGACGCACCGCTGTAACGCCGCACCGTGGCGCCTGCCTCGCGCTGACCCTTCACCCGCCCTCGCTGAGCCGCTCGCCTGACATCGGCCACCAGTCAGACTCCTCGAACTCCACCCCCTCGAACGCCGCCACCTGCCGCCGCGATGGCGGCGGCGCAAACAAAAAAGCGACCTCGCGGGTCGCTTTTCCATTGCGGCGCCAGGGCGCCGACATCGTGCAGCAAGAATCAGACCGCCATCGACTTGACGGCAGCCGACAGACGGCTCTTGTGACGAGCGGCCTTGTTCTTGTGAATGATGTTCTTGTCGGCGATGCTGTCGATGGTGCTCATCGAGGTGCGAAAGACCGACTGAGCCGCCGCCTTGTCGCCACCCACGATGGCCTTGCGCACGGCCTTGATCGCGGTACGCAGGCGGGAACGAAGGCTGGCGTTGTGGGCGCGGGCCTTGGTCGCCTGACGGGCGCGCTTGCGAGCTTGTGCCGAGTTGGCCATAAATTTGAATTCCGTATTGGTGGTTCTAGAAAGTCCGCGATTATATTGGCGCAACCTTGCGAATGCAAGCGGGTTTTTGCCGTCCGCGCTTACCGCCGCGCCGGCGCGCGGCTATGATGCGCGCTTCGCATTTTCCGCGCGCCTTCGCGGCGCCCTCCCCGATCGGCATGAACCTCCTGCGCGCCCTCGCCACCGTCAGCGGCATGACCTTGTTGTCCCGCATCCTGGGCTTCGTGCGCGACTTCGTGATCGCACGCACCTTTGGCGCGGGCATGGCGACCGACGCCTTCTTCGTCGCCTTCCGCCTGCCCAACCTGCTGCGGCGGATGTTTGCCGAAGGGGCCTTCTCGCAGGCCTTCGTGCCCATCCTCGCGGAGTACAAGAACCGCCAGGGCGAGGCGGCCACGCACACCCTGGTCAACCGTGTGGCCACGCTGCTCGGACTGGTGGTGGCGGTGGTGGCGGCAGTGGGCGCGCTGGCGGCGCCGCTGATCATCTATGTGTCGGCGCCCGGCTTCGCGGGCGACCCAGGCAAGTTCGAACTCACCGTCGAACTCACCCGCATCACCATCCCCTACATCTTCTTCATGTCGCTGGTGGCGCTGGCAGGCGGCGTGCTCAACACCTGGAGCCGATTCGCGATCCCGGCCTTCACCCCGGTGCTGCTGAACCTGGCCTTCATCGGCATGGCGCTGTTTGCCGTACCCTACTTCAACCCCCCGGTGCTGGCGCTGGCGTGGGCGGTGTTCCTCGGCGGGCTGCTGCAACTGGCGCTACAGGTGAGACCGCTGCTGAAGATCGGCATGCTGCCGCGGTTTGACTTCAACCTCGCCGACCCGGGCGTGCGTCGCATCATGAAACTGATGGCGCCAGCGATCCTGGGCGTGTCGGTGAGCCAGATCTCGCTGCTGATCAACACCATTTTCGCCTCCTTCCTGGAAAGCGGCAGTGTGTCCTGGCTGTATTACGCCGACCGCCTGATGGAGTTCCCCGCCGGCCTGCTGGGCGTGGCGCTGGGGACGATCCTGCTGCCCAGCCTGTCCAAGCTCTATGCGGACGACAAGGCAGAGGAGTTCTCCTCCCTGCTCGACTGGGGCCTGCGCCTGACCCTCTTGCTGACCCTGCCGGCCGCGCTCGGCCTTGCCCTGCTGGCGGTGCCGCTGGTGGCGACGCTGTTCAACTACGGCGCATTTTCCGCCACCGACGTGATGCACACGCGCAGTGCGCTGGTAGCCTACAGCGTTGGGCTGACCGGGCTGATTCTGGTGAAGGTGCTGGCGCCCGGCTTCTATGCGCGGCAGGACATCCGCACGCCGGTGAAGATCGCGATCATCACGCTGTTTGCCACCCAGCTGATGAACCTGGCTTTCGTCTTTCCGCTGCGTCACGCCGGGCTGGCGCTGGCGATCGGCCTGGCGTCCTGCCTCAACGCCGTCCTGCTCTACCGCGGCCTGCGCAAGCGCGCCATCTACACGCCGCAGGCGGGCTGGGGCGCGTTCGGGCTCAAGCTGCTGGCGGCGCTGGCGGTGATGGGCGTGGTGCTGTGGTTCGCCAGCGGGCCCGCCACGCTGTGGGTGGAGACCGGCGGGCTGGCGCGTGCCGGCCGACTGGCGGCGGTGGTGACGGCCGGAGCGGCAGCCTATTTCGCCACGCTGTTTGCACTGGGTTTCCGCCTGCGCGACTTCCGCCGCCGCGGCGCCAACTGATTCCTGTTGCGGCGCGCGCCGGCTCAAGCCACTGGCGGCAGGGGAATCTGGTCGCTGCGCTGCGCGCCGGCGGTAAAGGCGCGACAATCGTCCAGAAAGCGGCGGATGACGCGGCTGTGATACTTGCCGCGGTGCCAGACAAAATTGAAGTAGCGCCGCAAATCAAGCCCGGGCGTCTCGATCGGCACCAGACTGCCGCGACGAAACGCATCTCGCAGTGCGAGCCGCGACAGGCAGCCGAGGCCGAGGCCGCTCTCGACCGCACGCTTGACCGCCTCGGTGTGCTCGAGCTCGAGCCGCGGCACGATGCCGCCGGGCCAGTGACGCATGGCCTGATCGAAGGTCTCGCGCGTGCCCGAGCCGCGCTCGCGCAGGATCCACGGCTGATGGGCGATCTCGTCCAGGGCCATCACGCGCCGCCCTGCCAGCGCATGTGCCGGGGCGCAGAACACCACCAGCTCGTCTTCGACCCAGGTCTGCACCTCCAGCTCGGCATCGACGATCTGGCCTTCCACCAGGCCGAGGTCGATCTCGTGGCGCAGCAGCATGGCGGCGATGGTGGCGGTGTTGTGCACCTGCAGCCGGACCCGGCTCTCGGGGTGGTCCTGCAGGAAGCTGGAGACGATCAACGGCAGCAGGTAGTTGCCGATGGTGAGCGTCGCCCCCACGCGCAGATTGCCCAGGCCGCGCTCGCCGCGCAGCAGGGCGTCGATCTCCTCGGCCCGGTCGAGCAGCTCGACTGCATGCGGCAGCAGCAGGCTGCCCTGCTCGTTGAGGCGCAGGCGCTTGCCGGCGCGGTCGAAGAGCTGCTGGTCGAACTGGTTCTCCAGCTCGGCCAGCGCGGCGCTGGCGGCTGACTGCGACAGCGCGAGCGCTTCGGCCGCGCGCGACACGTTCTCGCTGCGGGCGATCTCGACGAAGACCTGAATCTGGCGCAGGGTGAATCGCATATCCACCGAATAGGTAAGAGATAGAAAAATTATCCACTAAAGCGCTAACAACGGCGACCTAGAATGGGCCCCATCGCAAACTTTCATGCAGGGCCCGACAAGATCATGAGCAGCCTCGTCACCGAACGCGTCCTCAGCGTCCACCACTGGAACGACTCCCTCTTCAGCTTCCGCACCACGCGCAACCCCGGCCTGCGCTTCGAGAACGGCCAGTTCGTGATGATTGGGCTGGACGTCGACGGCAAGCCGCTGACCCGCGCCTACAGCATCGCCAGCCCCAACTACGAGGAACACCTCGAGTTCTTCAGCATCAAGGTGCCCGACGGCCCCCTGACCTCCCGCCTGCAGCACCTGCGCGAGGGCGACCCCATCGTGGTGAGCAAGAAGCCCACCGGCACGCTGGTGCTGCACGACCTCAACCCCGGCCGTCACCTGTACCTGCTGGCGACCGGCACCGGCCTCGCACCCTTCCTGAGCGTGATCCAGGACCCGGAGACCTACGAGCGCTTCGAGAAGGTGGTGCTGGTCCACGGCGTACGCTTCGTCGCCGAGCTGGCCTACACCGACTTCATCACCCGCGTGCTGCCGCAAAACGAGTTCTTCGGCGAGCAGGTGCGCGAGCAGCTGATCTACTACCCCACCGTCACCCGCGAGCCCTTCCGCAACCAGGGTCGCGTCACCCACGTCATCGACAGCGGCAGACTGTTTGCCGATATCGGCCTGCCCGCGCTCGATCCGGCCCATGACCGGGTGATGATCTGCGGCAGCCAGGCAATGAACAAGGACTGCTGCGAGCTGCTGGACAGCCGGGGGTTTCGCATGTCTCCGCGCATCGGCGTGCCGGGCGACTATGTGATCGAGCGGGCCTTCGTCGAGAAGTAAACGCGCCGATGGAGCCTGCGCATGCAGGTGAGCTATCCGGCTTTCTTTGACTTTTATCAACATTTGGGCCAAATCTGGGGCTAGCATGCGCGGCCGATGACACAGATTGCCCCTCTCTTCCCCTTTTCTCCTTCGCCCGCCCAGGCGGCCGGGCGAAGGTCATGACACGCGCCGCCGTCGCACAATTGCTCAGAACCTCCACCAGCATCCGTCTGGTGGTGCTGATCCTGCTTGGCCTTAGCCTCATCGGCTGGATCTTCATCGAGGCCGGCGCCGTCACCGCGCGCGAGCACCTGCGTTACGCGCGCGATCTGCGCGAGATTCGCCAGATCGACGCCGAACTCAACACGGCCACCATCGCCCGTCGCCTGGATCCGGACGCTGACGCAGGCTGGCAGGAGGTTGACAGCCGCGTCGAGCGGATCCAGGCACTCATCCGCGAGCTGCGTCACACCCCCACCTTCCTGACCAGCGCCGAAACCATGCAGGTGCTCACGCAGATCGAACGCTACGCCGAGTTGCAGGAGCGCAAGCGAACGCTCATCGACACGCTGCGCCACGCGCTGGAAGCGGGCGCGAACCAGGACGCCAGACTCGCCGACACCCGGGCCGGCAACGGCAAGGCGGCCGCACTCGAACACCGCCAACGCCTCGATGCCACCGCGCGCGAACTCCTCGGCCTCTTCACCGCGCGCCAGGGCGAGCTCGTGGTCGAGACCTACACCGTGGGCTACGAAGCGGCGACGGCGCGCATGCAAACGCATCGCGTCCTGCTGCTACTGGTGGCGCTGAGCCTGGGCATGTACCTGCTGCTGACCGCATTCCGCCTGCGCAAGGCCACGCTCGCGGTCACCCAGGCCAACGCGGACCTGGGCGACAAGGTCGCCGCCCTCAGGCACGCGGAAGGCGAGCTCAGGCGCTATGCGACGGTGTTCACCAACTCCAGCGAGGGCATGCTGATCACCGATGCCCAGGCGCGCATCATCGCGATCAATGCGGCCTTCTCCCGCATCACCGGCTATGGCGTGGACGACGTCATCGGCCGCTCGCCCTCCATCCTGAACTCCGGGCGCCAGGACGCCGGCTTCTACCGCCGCATGTGGACGACGATCAACAGCCGCGGCCAGTGGCAAGGCGAGATCTGGAACCGTCGCCGCAATGGCTCGATCTACCCGGAGTGGCTGTCGATCACCGCCGTGCGCGGTGAGGATGAGCAGCCGGCCAACTACATCGGCATCTTCTCGGACATCACCGAGCGCAAGGAAGCCGAGGCACGCATCCTGCACCTGGCGCACCACGACCCCCTGACCAACCTGCCCAACCGCGCCCTGTTGCACGACCGCCTGCAGCAGGTGCTGCTGCAGGCCCGCCGCAACAAGCGGGGCGTGGCGGTGCTGCTACTCGATCTTGACCGTTTCAAGACCATCAACGACACGCTGGGGCACGAAAGCGGCGACGGCCTGCTGTTGCAGATCACCGAACGTTGCCGCAGCGCCATACGCGACACCGACACCCTTGCGCGCCTGAGCGGTGACGAGTTCGTGGCGGTGCTGCCCGAGGCGGGCAACCCGCAGGATGCGGCGGCAGCCGCGCGCAAGATCCTCGATGCCGTGGCCCTGCCCTGCCAGCTCGGTGAGCACCGGATCACCGTCACCGCGAGCATCGGCATCGCGCTCTACGATCAGGACGGCGGCAACGTGTCGATGCTGCTGCGCAACGCCGACGCTGCCATGCACCGTGCCAAGGAAGCCGGGCGCAACGGCTTCGAGTTCTATTCGGCAGAGATGAACACCTCCTCGCTCGGCCAGCTGCTGCTCGAGAACCAGTTGCGCGGCGCCACCGATCGTGGCGAGTTGCTGCTGCACTACCAGCCCAAGGCGTGCGCCAGAACCGGGCGCCTGCTCGGCCTGGAGGCCTTGCTGCGCTGGCAGCACCCCGAGCTCGGCATGGTGGCGCCCGGGCGCTTCATCCCGCTGGCGGAAGAAACCGGCCTGATCAACACCATCGGCGACTGGGTGCTGGCCGAAGCCTGCCGCCAGCAGCGCGCATGGCTCGACGCCGGACTGGAGGTGGTACCGATCGCGGTCAACCTGTCGGCGCAGCAACTGGCACAGCAGCACTTCGTCGCGCACGTTGCGCATGTGATCGACGCCGCCACGCTCGCGCCCAGCCTGATCGAGCTCGAGCTCACCGAGACCATGCTGATGCGCGACATCGATCGCACCATCCACACCCTGGTCCGCCTGCGCGACATGGGCGTGCGCCTGTCGATCGACGACTTCGGCACCGGCTACTCGTCGCTGAACTACCTGCGCCAGTTCCCGGTCAATGCGCTCAAGATCGACCGCAGCTTCGTCAGCGACATCAGCGCCGAAGGCACCGAGGGCAAGATCGCCGCCGCCATCATCGGCATGGCCCACAGCCTGGGGCTGGAGGCCATTGCCGAAGGCGTCGAGACCGAGGCGCAGCGCAGCTTCCTGACCGCCCAGGGCTGCCACCAGTTGCAGGGCTACCTCATCGGCCGACCGGTGCCGGCTGCGGAGATCGAACGCCACCTATTCCCCGCCCGCCCCGCCTCCGGAGAAACCCATGAGCGCCAGCCTGTATGAGATCGAAGTCGACCGCCTCGCCGGCGGCACCACCACCCTCGGCGAATACGCCGGCAAGCTGCTACTGATCGTCAACACCGCCAGCCAGTGTGGCCTCACCCCGCATTACGCCGGCCTCGAGAAGCTCCACCAGACCTACAAGGACCGCGGCCTCGTCGTGCTCGGCTTCCCGTGCAACCAGTTCGGCGCCCAGGAACCGGGCAGCGCGGAGGAGATCGCCGCCTTCTGCGACAAGAACTACGGCGTCAGCTTCCCGATGTTCGCCAAGATCGAGGTCAACGGCGACAGCGCCCACCCGCTCTACAAGCACCTCAAGCAACACGCCAAGGGCATCCTCGGCACCGAGGCCATCAAGTGGAACTTCACCAAGTTCCTGGTGAGCCGCGATGGCCAGCACATCGAGCGCTACGCGCCGACGACCACGCCGGAGGAACTGGTAAAGGATATCGAGGGGATGCTGTAGCGAGGGAGACCGCGAACGGGGGCAAGGAGCGCGAGTGCCAATCGAAGCCGCGCATGCGGCTCAGCGCACCTCACGGCGTCAGCAGCTCGACCGAAGGGAAACACTGCCGGTACGTGCGTGGATCTCGTGTCAGGATCGGCCAGCCTTCCACCGCGGCGTGGGCGCCAACGAAGAAATCGGCGAGGACGCTGTTGCGCTGGCCGCCCTTTCGGCGATACGCGACGAACGCCTTCCCCGCGAGAAACAGCGCCGGCCTGGGAAGCTCGCGCAGATCGACACCGAATCCGCTGACCGCCTCGTCGAGCGCCTCGACCGTCGAGAATGTCAGCGACAATTCGGCATAGATGACGGGATTGATCGCAAGACGATGCACCTGCGACTGCCGGCGCAGCATGTCGATGGACCAATCCGCCCACTGCGGATCGTCTTCCAGCACGTCGATCAGGACGTTGGCGTCGACAAGCAGCATCAGTCGTCGCCACGCAGCAAGGCCATCAGGTCGTCCGTGCGCCACTTTACGTCGGCCTTGCCGCGCATGCGTTCGAAGCGATCATTCTCGCCGGGCAGTGTCCCGGGGCGTGTCAATACCACCTCGCCCTCGCGGTTGATGCGGAATTCGATCGCGCAGCCGGGCTCGAGGTGCAGCGCATCGCGGATGTGCTTGGGGATCGTCACCTGCCCCTTGCTCGTCAGTGTGGTGTGCATGTCGAACTTCCCTCCAACGTGCGTTTCTTACACGCTCACAAAGCGTAATACCCTGATCGGCTAGCCGCAAGCGTCAAGCGTGCCTGCGACCGCCCGCTCGGGTAGACTCCCGCCTTTTCCGCCCCACCGAACACCCCAGCGAGGTACCCGCAGTGGCCCAATACGTCATGTCGATGCTACGCGTGAGCAAGACCGTTCCGCCCAAGCGTCAGATCATCAAGGACATCTCCCTCTCCTTCTTCCCCGGCGCCAAGATCGGCCTGCTCGGCCTCAACGGCTCGGGCAAGTCCACCGTGCTGCGCATCATGGCCGGCGTGGACAAGGAGTACGACGGCGAGGTGCAGTGGCTCGCCGGCCAGCGCATCGGCTACCTGCCGCAGGAACCGGAGCTCGATCCCGCCAAGACGGTAAAGGACGAGGTCGAGGCCGGCCTGGGCGAGATCATGGAGGCACGCCAGAAGCTCGACGAGATCTACGCCGCCTACGCCGAACCGGATGCCGACTTCGACAAGCTCGCCGAGGAGCAGGCGAAGTACGAGAACATCCTGGCCACCGCGGGCAGCGACGTCGAGACTCAGATGGAGATCGCCGCCGACGCCCTGCGCCTGCCGCCCTGGGACGCCGTCATCGGCAATCTGTCCGGCGGCGAGAAGCGCCGCGTCGCGCTGTGCAAGCTGCTGCTGTCCAAGCCCGACATGCTGCTGCTCGACGAACCGACCAACCACCTCGACGCCGAATCGGTCGAGTGGCTCGAGCAGTTCCTGACCCGCTTCCCCGGCACGGTGGTGGCCGTCACCCACGACCGTTACTTCCTCGACAACGCCGCCGAGTGGATCCTCGAGCTCGACCGCGGCCACGGCATCCCGTGGAAGGGCAACTACTCGTCCTGGCTGGAGCAGAAGGGCGAGCGCCTGGCGCAGGAGTCCAAGCAGGAAGCCGCGCACCAGAAGGCGATGAAGACCGAACTGGAGTGGGCGCGCTCCAACCCCAAGGCGCGCCAGGCCAAGTCCAAGGCGCGCCTGGCCCGCTACGAGGAGATGGCCAGCGTCGAATACCAGCGCCGCAACGAGACCCAGGAGATCTTCATCCCGCCTGGCGAGCGCCTGGGCGACAAGGTCATCGAGTTCCACAACGTCAGCAAGGCCTTCGGCGACAAGCTGCTGATGGACAACGTCAGCTTCAGCATCCCGCCGGGCGCCATCGTCGGCATCATCGGCCCCAACGGCGCCGGTAAGTCTACGCTGTTCAAGATGATCGAAGGCCGCGACAAGCCGGATTCAGGCACGGTCGAGATCGGCCAGACGGTGAAGATCGCCGCGGTCGACCAGACCCGCGAGGGCCTGGCCAACGACAAGACGGTGTTCGAGGCGATCTCGGACGGCGCGGACGTCCTCACCGTCGGCCGCTTCGAAATGCCCAGCCGCGCCTACATCGGCCGCTTCAACTTCAAGGGCGGCGACCAGCAGAAGATCGTCGGCAACCTGTCCGGTGGCGAACGCGGACGCCTGCACCTGGCCAAGACCCTGATCGAGGGCGGCAACGTGCTGCTGCTCGACGAACCGTCCAACGACCTCGACGTGGAGACCCTGCGCGCACTCGAAGACGCGCTGCTGGAGTTCGCCGGCTGCGCGCTGGTGATCTCGCACGACCGCTGGTTCCTCGACCGCATCTGCACGCACATCCTGGCGGCGGAAGGCGATTCGCAATGGACCTTCTTCGCCGGCAACTACCACGAGTACGAAGAGGACAAGAAGAAGCGCCTGGGCGAGGAAGGCGCCAAGCCCAAGCGGATCCGCTACAAGCCGATCGCGCGCTGAACGACCCGCAATCCGGCGCCCCACTGGGCCCGCTGCAGCGATGCAGCGGGCCTTTTGCGTTCACGGCCCGCCACAGCGCCGGACACGACCGCCCAGGTAACGCAATTTGCATATTGACTATGCATTTTTCATTTGCCATCATCATTTCGTCTTATCCACCGACGGAGCGATCATGGCGGCATACCTGCAGCAAAATCGGCAGCACGGTCAGGGCATGACCGAGTACATCGTCATCGTGGCGCTGATCGCGGTGGCGGCGATCGCGGTGTATCAGTATTTCGGCCAGACGGTGCGTAACCAGACCGCGGCCATCGCCAAGGAGATCGCCGGCAGCGACGGCACCGCCCAGAAGACGGCGGCGCAGACCGCGGCGGGCACGGCATCCACCCAGGCCAATACCGCGCGCACCCTGGACAACTACACCGGCAACGCCGGGCGCTGATCGCCGCCGACGCACGACCGCGGATGCCCACACCCAGCCACGCCCCCCACCGCCGCGCCGGCCGCGCCCTTGCTGGCCGGCTACGCACTGCCGCCGCGCGCCGGGCAGCTGCGGGGGCCTGCACGGGTCAGGCCCTCGTCCTCGGCCTGTTCTTCGTGTTTGCCAGTGCCGGCGTGCTGCTGCTGATGTTCAACACCGGGCGCAGCGTGGACGAGAAGCTGCGCATCACCAACGCCGCCGACGCCGCAGCCTGGAGCGTCGCCACGCTGGAGGCGCGCGCCCTCAACTACGACGCCTACGCCAACCGTGCGATCGTGGCCAACCAGGTGGCGATTGCGCAGGCAGTCAGCCTGGTGTCCTGGATGCACTACTTCGAGCACGGTGTGAACAACGCGGGCACGCTCGCCAGCGTGGCCTCGAGCTGGATCTACCACCCGGCGGAATACCCCCGCCTGGCGCAGTTGCTCGGCACCCTCACCGGCTCCGCCTACCTCAATGTGTGGGCGGGCGGCTCGCTGCGCGCCATCGTGAACAATCTCGACCTCGCCCTCGGCACCGTCGTCACGATGCACGACGCGGTGTCGGTCGCGCTCGCCGCCTCGCAGTCTTTGATGCACGCCAGCCTGGCCACCGGGCTGGCGCAGGGCGAGCTCGCCAACGCGCTGGTGCAGCGCATCGACCCGGCGATGCGCGCCTTGATCAACCCTGCCAGCCACGACTTTCGCAACTTCACACAGGCGCTCGGGCGCAGCGGCCCCGCCGGCGATGCCCGTGGGCGACTGGCCGAGGTCGTGCTGCGCTCGCGCGACGACTTCACCCGCGAACGGGTGTGGTCGATCCGCGGCCCCAACTTGGCGCCGCTGCAGCGCAACGTCGAGCTCAAGCGCCGCGGCGGTACCGAGCTCATCGGCTACGACGAGTGGCGCGCGCTGGACACGCTGGAACACCAGGGCCAGCGCATGCGGCGCTGGCGTTGGCGCTGGCGGCGCACCCCGATCGCCGCCGGTGCGGCAAGCGCGGCCGCCCAGGCGGCATCGAGTGATGCGCGCGGTCATCACGGCGGCAGCTATCGCGACAACGCCACCACCGCCTACTGGCTGGCCGAACCGGCCATGCAGCGGCTCGACACGGTCGGCGCTCGTTTCAGCGGCCTGCCCGCAACGCGCGAGCTGCGCGAACTTTCGCCGCATGCCAGCCCCCTCAGTGGCGTCACCTTGCGCGTGGCCAAGCCCCGCGCTGCCCTGCGAATCTCGGGCGGCAGCAGCGTCGTGCAACCGGGCGCGCGCCTGCAGCAGTTCAACGCGCCCGCACCGGGCGGCGAGATGGCGGCGCTGTCCCGCGCCGAGGTCTTCTTCGCGCCGCCGCAAGCACGCCGCGACGGCAAGACCGAGCGCCCCAGCCTCTACAGCCCCTACTGGCAGGCGCGTCTGACCAGCCCGACTGTGGCCGATCGCGGCTGGGCGGCCGCCCAGCAAGACGGACTCACGCTGCCATGAACTCGTCCCAGGCCCGCCGCCCCGCTCCCTGGCACCGCTGCCAGGGCCAGTCCGTCGTCGAGTTCCTCGTGCTGGCGATGGTACTGGTGCCCTTGTTCCTGACCCTGCCCCTGCTCGGCAAGTACCTCGACCTCGCTCACACGACCGAGCAGGCCGCCCGTTATGCGGCCTTCGAGACTACCGTGTCCGGGCCCGCCGTGCCGACCAGGACCGACGCCATGCTGGCGGCCGAACTCAGGCAGCGCTTCTTCAGCACGTCCGCTGCACCGATCCGGACCGGTTCCTCCGCGAGCGACACGCCCGCCCATCGAAACCCCTTGTGGTCGGACCATCGCGGCCAGCCCCTCATCGACCGCTTCGCCGAGCAGATCGGCGTCCGCCTCGAGCGACGCAACAACGCTGCCCCGGCGAGCGCGCCGCTTGCCGGGGCAGCGGGCTTCGAGCTGCCCACCGAAACCGAATACACGGCGCGCGTCAGCGTCACGCCGCGCGACATCGCCGGCCTGCCGGGCTTCGACAGCCTCGGCCTGCAGATCTCGCGCCATCAGGTCGTGCTGAGCGGGCCCTGGTCCGCGCGCAACGCGGACGAAGTGGCGCGCCGAATCGAGCAGGGTGGCGCCCTGCTTCATCCGATTGCGCCGCTGAAACTGATCGGTGACACGGTGGGCACCGTGCTGCCGCAACTGATGCTCGACGACACAATCGATGTCGGCACGGTCCGGGCCGACATCGTCCCCTGCGATCGCCTCCTGGAGGGCTGCTGAGCATGCACACGATTCTGCGCACACTGCGCTCGAGCGCCGCACCCAACGTTCGGCCGATCGCCGGCAGCGGCCATGCGGCGATGCGCCCGCCACTGGCCGAGGTGCTGCGGGTCACGACCGTCGTCGCCGCACTGTGCGGTGGCCTGCTGTGGGCGGCGAAGGCCGGTGCCGGGGCCTTCCCGCCGGAGACGCTGCCGGTCATCGACGGCGCACGCCTGACCCCGGCGGCCGAGCTCATCCGCATCAAGGGCGTACCGACGCGGATCCGGCAATTCGAGGTCGAGGCCTCGCTCGCCAGCGCACGCGCCTTCTATCGCGCGGCGCTCGGCCAGCCGATCGTCGAGACGCGGGTGGCGGCGTGGACCGTCCTCGCGCGCAAGCAAGACCAGCAGCTCCATGTCGTGCGCCTGCGCGACACCGGTGACGGCCGGGTGGAGGGCACGCTGTCGGAATCCGACCTGTCGGTCGCCGTCGCTGCGCAGGATCAGCCGCTCGGCCTACGCCTGCCGGCCGGCAGTCAGCTCAGCACCGACGTCGAGATGCACGATGAGGGACGCAGCGCCCGCTTCCTGGCCTGGCACAGCGAGCAGTCGTCGGCACACAACCAGGCCCATCTGCAAGCCGAACTCGAGGCCCGCGGCTACCGCCTCGAGCGCCGGCTGCCGCTGGCCGAACCGACGCTGCGCGGCAGCAGCCTGTGGTTCGCCGCCGAGGCGCGCGAGGCCGTGGCCACCGTGGTCGAGCACGGCGCGGGCGTGACCGTGACGCTGAACCTCGTCACCTTCCTGCCGGCCGCGACCCGATGACGCCCACCGTCTCCCGCCATGGCGCCCGTGCCACAACCGTTTCCCGCGGCCAGTCGATGGTCGAGTACCTCGTCGTGCTGGCCGTGGTGGCCGGGGTGTTCGCACTCCCCGTCGGCGGCGACCAGCCTCTGCTGCTGCAATTCGCCGACGCCATCGGCGAAGGCTTTGCCCGCTTCCTGACTGCAATCTCGCTCCCGCTCTGATCCGATCATGGCCTTTCGTCCCTCCCGCAACCTGGTGATCCTCGGCGTCGCCGGGGTCTTCGGCCTGGCTGCCGCCTGGCTCGCCGCGCGCTACCTGGATGAGCGCGTGGCCGAGCTCGAGCTTCACCATCAACAACCCACCGCGCGCGCCGTCGTACCCAAGATCGACCTGCCTGCCGGCAGCCTCATCACCCACGACACGGTGGCGGTGCGCGAAGTGCCGGTCGACTGGCTGCATTCGTCCGCGATCACGCCCGAGCAGTTCGAGCGTGCAGCGGGCTCGGTGCTTGCCTACCCGGCGCGCAGCGGCGAGCCCCTCGTCTGGCCCCAGCTGGAAGGCCGCCGCAGCGCGGGCTTCGCCGCACGCGTCACGCCGGGCCGGCGTGCCGCCACCCTCCCGGTCGACGAGATCAGCTCGATGTCCGGCATGCTCGAGCCGGGCGACGTGATCGACCTCCTCGTCACCGTGCAGCGCGATTCGCACAACCTCACGGTGCCGCTGCTGCAAGGCGTGAGCGTGCTCGCGACCGGAGCGAGGCTGCAGCCGGGAGGCAGCGACCCGCAGGCGCGCAGCTTCGGCACCATCACCCTCGACCTCGACCCCGAGCAGGCGGCACAGGTGGTGGCTGCGCGCACCGTGGGCAAGCTCACCGCCTTGCTGCGGGCACCCGGCGACCGCAGCCCCGCGCCCCTCGTGCGCACCGACGCCCTCGCCCTGCTCGGCCTCGCCACCCCGCCGCCGCCCGCCAGCCGGGCCGTCCCGGTGATCTACGGCGGCAGCCACAACCCCTTGCTCGAAGTCGGTGGGCTTCCACCACCCGCGGCTTCGGTGGCGACCGACTGAACGCGGCGCCACCTGCTGACCCAGTCGCCTCCCCACTCGCGCCCGAGGTGCTGCGATCAAGCCATCAAGCAAAGCCCCTGAACCAAGCCCGCCAATCACGTCTTCCAATCTCCCCGCTGCGCCCTCGTCGCGCTCACCTGCCCATGCCCATCGCCTTCCGACCCTCACGCCTCGCGGCCGCGCTCGTCGTCCTCCTCGCTACCACGCTGAGCACGCCGGCGCAGGCCGCGCGCGACGCCGCCCAGAGCGCTGGCAGGGCTGACGCCGCCGCCCTGCCGCCGCTGACCGAGATCCAGATGTTCGCCGGCGAGACCCGCGTGCTGCCGCAGCGCAACGCCGGCCGCCTGGCGGTGGGCGACGGCAAGGTGGTGTCGGCGGCGGTGCTCGACGAGCGCGAGATCCTGCTCATTGCCAACGGCGCGGGCGACACCATGCTCCATGTGTGGACGAAGAGCGGCCACAACCACCGCATCAAGATCACCGTGCGCCAGACCGACACCGCCCGCATCGCGCGCGACCTGCAGGCCTTCCTTGGCGACATGCCGAAGGTCAGCACGCGCAGCATCGGCGACAACATCGTCATCGAGGGTGAAGGTCTGTCCGATGCCGACCGTGACAAGGTGGCCGAGTTGGCCCGCCGCTTTCCACAGGTCATCGACTTCACCAGCCGCGTCGGGCTGGACCGGATGTTCGCCTTCGATGTGCGCTTCGTCGAGATCAGCCGCAGCGGGCTACGCGACCTGGGCATCGACTGGACCACCCAGGGCAAGCCGCTGTTCGGCATCGGCGTGGTCGGCGACCTCTATCATGACAACCGTACCGGTGCGGCCGTGAGCCGCGTGCTCGGCAGCGGCGAGGCGCAGACCGAGGTCCTGATCGAGGCCGAGCGCGTCCGCCCCTTTGCCGCCAACGTCTCGCTCGTGGGCGCCTTCTTCGGGCGGCTGAACCTGCTCGCGCAAAAGGGCGACGCGGTCATCCTCGCCCAGCCGCGGCTGGCCGCGCGCAACCGCGGCGAAGCGAGCTTTCTTGCCGGCGGCGAGATCCCCATCCCGGTCGCCTCGGCCACCGGCACGCCGAGCGTGATGTTCAAGGAATACGGCATCCGCCTGAACATCGTCGAGCCGGTGGCCGATGCCGAGGGCACGATTCGCGCGCGGGTGAAGACCGAGGTCAGCGCGCTCGACCGCAGCGTGGCCGCGCTCGGCGTGCCCGGTCTGATGTCGCGCCGCACCGAGACCGAGTTCAACCTGCGCCACGGCGAGACCCTGGTGCTGTCGGGCGTGATCCAGCGCGAGCAGCAGAACGACGAGAACGCGGTACCGCATCTGGGCGAGATCCCGGTGCTCGGCCGCCTGTTCAAGTCCGCCCGCTTCAACAGCCGCGAGAGCGAGCTGGTGGTCTTCATCACCCCCTGGCTGATGAACCCGGGCGAAGGCCTGCTCGACCCGCGCGCGCAGGCCCTGGAAGAGCGCGCCGAACGCGAGCTTGCGCCACCCAACGCCAAGCCACCCGTCGAGCGCATCGCGCCGGCCGATGACGCCTTCTGGAACCAGCTCTACGGCGGCAACTGAGGAGACAGCCCATGTTCCACCAGGCCTTGCGCCAACGCATCCACGAGCGCCTGCTCGACACCATCGACCTGCGCCGGCGCGATCTCAACCGCATGTCGGACGATGAGCTGCGCAGCGAGACCGCCGCGCTGATTCGCGAGATCATCGCCGCTGACCGCGAGCTGCCCGCCACCGTTGATCGCGACCGCCTGTGCAGCGAGGTGCTCGACGAGGCGATCGGGCTCGGCCCGCTCGAGGCCCTGCTCGCGGACGAGGCGGTGAGCGAGATCATGGTCAACCGCTTCGACGAGATCTTCGTCGAGCGTGGCGGCCGCCTCACGCTGCATCCCGCTGTGTTCACCAGCGACCGGGCGGTGCTCGGCGTCATCGAGCGCATCGTCGCGCCGCTCGGGCGACGCATCGACGAGTCCTCGCCGATGGTCGATGCCCGGCTCAAGGACGGCTCGCGGGTCAACGCCATCATCCCGCCGCTGGCACTGAAGGGGCCGACGCTCACCATCCGCAAGTTCGCCCGCCGCCAGCTCGAGGTGGACGACCTGGTGCGGCTGGGCAGCCTGTCGCAGGACATGGCGGACTTCCTGCGTATCTGCGTGGCGCAGCGGCGCAACATCATCGTCTCCGGTGGTACCGGGTCGGGCAAGACGACCTTCCTCAACCTGCTGTCGAACTTCATCCCCGACGGCGAACGCATCATCACCATCGAGGACGCCGCCGAGCTGCGCCTGCGCCACACTCACCTGGTGGCCCTCGAGGCGCGCCCGAACAACCTCGAGGGGCGTGGCGCGGTGAGCATCCGCGACCTCGTGCGCAATGCCCTGCGCATGCGCCCCGACCGCATCGTGGTCGGCGAATGCCGCGGCGGCGAGGCGCTCGACATGCTGCAGGCGATGAACACCGGCCACGAGGGCTCGCTCACCACGCTGCATGCCAACAGCCCGCGCGATGCCCTCGCGCGCCTCGAGACCCTGGTGCTGATGGCGGGCATGGACCTGCCCCTTGGCGCGATCCGCGAGCAGATCGCCAGCGCGGTCGACATCATCGTGCAGCAGACGCGCTTTGCCTGCGGCGCGCGCCGCATCACCCGCATCGCCGAAGTCACCGGCATGGAGGGCGGGCGCATCCAGTTGCAGGAGCTGTTCCGCTTCGAGCGGCGCAGTAGCGAGGCCGGTCACAGCCTGGGCCACTTCAGCGGCTGCGACGCCATCCCCGGCTTCTACGACGAACTGCGCAGCAACGGCCTGGGCGCCACGCTGGATCTGCGCATCTTCGACCGGGTGGCGGCATGAGCGCCGGGCCCAACCTGCCGACGCTGCTGGCGCCGCTGGGTTTCGGGCTCGCCGCCGCGCTGCTGGCCTGGGGCTCGATCGCCATCGCCAGTAAGGCGCTCGCCCGCTATCGGCAGCGCTTCACCGCCGATGCCCATGTGCGCCTGGACGAGCTCTTCCTGTTCATGGATCCGGCGCGGCTGTTCGCGCTCAATGTGGCTGCGGTCGCCGTTCTCGGCATCGGCCTGTGGCTCGCCAGCGGGCAGTTGGCGCTCGGGCTTGGCGCCGGCCTCGCCCTCGCGCTGCTGCCACGGTTTGTCTTCGGCTGGCTGCGCCGGCGACGACTGCAGGCGATCGAGCAGCAACTGCCCGATGCGCTGCAGGTCATCGCCGGCGGCCTGCGCGCAGGGGTCTCGTTGCCGCAGGCGCTGCAGCAGCTCATCCGCGAGGGCCGACCGCCGATCGCGCAGGAGTTCGACCTCATGCTGCGCGAGCATCGCCTCGGTCTGGCGCTGGACGAGGCACTGGAGCACCTCGCGCAGCGCGTCCCGCTGCAGGCGATCACGCTGGTGGTGGCCGCGATGCGCATCGCCAACGAGACCGGCGGCAGCCTGGCCGAGGCGCTCGAGCGCGCCGCGGCCACCCTCCGCAACCAGCTCGCGATGCAGGGCAAGATCGACGCGCTGACCGCCCAGGGCAAGCTGCAGGCGGTTGTCGTCGGCCTGCTGCCGCTCGGGCTGCTGCTGGTGCTCGAGCGCATGGAGCCGGAGGCGATGGCCCTGCTCTGGCATACACAGGCGGGCTGGGCGACGCTGGCCGTGATCGTGCTGCTCGAAGTGTCCGGCGTGCTGCTGATCCGCCGCATCGTGGCGATCGACGTATGAACGCAAGCAGCCTGCCCGCCCCCGCCGACACCGCGTCCATCATGTTGGTGGCCTTGCTCGCCGGCACCAGTGCGGCCGCGCTTGCTGCAGTGCTGGCGCACAGCCTCATCACGCTACCGCAGGAGGATCGCACCTGGCTGGATCGGCCGCCACGCTTCATGCATGCCTTGTGGTGGCCGACGCGCTGGATCGCACAGGCGGTCGATCCGCTGCTGCCGGCGCGCGGGCGCGAGCGCCTGCTGACGCGGCTGCGCCTGGCCGGGCTGGACTATGCGGTATCGCCCGCACAGCTGCTCGCGCACCGCATCGCGGTTGGCGGACTGGGTGCGCTGTTCGCCGCGCTTGTGGCCCATGGGTGGCAGGTGCCGGTCCTGGCGAGCGCGCTCGTCGGCGCGCTCGCCGGCAGCCTTCTGGCCTGGTCGTGGTTCAACGACCGCGCCCGCGCGCGCCGCCGACACCTGCTTAAGCAGTTGCCCTTCGTGCTCGACCTCATCACCCTGTGCATCGAGGCCGGGCTCAACCTCAATGGCGCCCTCCAGCAGGCGGTCGCCAAGGGGCCGGCCGGCCCGCTGCGTGATGAGCTGCAGCGGGTGCTGCGCGACGTGCGCGCCGGCAAGTCGCGCGCCGAGGCCCTGCGTCGCCTTGCCGTGCGCATCGACGAGACGGCCGTCACCAGCCTGGTGTCAGCCATCATCCAGGCCGAGAACATGGGCATGAGCCTCGGCCCGGTGCTGCGCGCCCAGGGCGAACAGCGCCGCGGCGAGCGCTTCGCCCGCGCTGAGAAGGCCGCGATGGAAGCCCCGGTGAAGATGCTGCTGCCGCTGATCGCCTTCATCTTCCCGTGCACCTTCCTGGTGCTCGGTTTTCCGATCGCGATGAAGTTCCTGGCGATGGGCCTGTGATGCTGCGCATCCGCCATGCCCGCCGCTTCTGGCAGCGCGCGCTCGGCCTGCTCGGCCGGCGTGCGCTGGCCGCCGACGAGGCGCTGCTGATCCAGCCTTGCAGCAGCATCCACACCTTCGGCATGCGCTTCGCGATCGATGCCGTGTTCCTTGACCGCAAGGGCTTCGTACTTGCTGTCCATCCTGCGCTGACGCCGTGGCGCACGGCGCGTTGCCGCGGTGCCCATGCGGTGCTGGAACTGGCGGCGGGCGGTGCAGCGCGAGCCGGCATCCGGCGCGGCCAGCGGCGCCCGGCGCTGCTCCGCAACACGCTGGGGAGCGAGCAGCCGTGAGAAGCCGACTGGTGCTCGGGCGGCACGGCTCGCACAGACCTCGGCAAGGCGGTGCCGGCCTGGTCGAGTTCGTGGTCATCGCCCCCACCCTGCTCGCCATGACGCTCGCCATGCTGCAGACCGGCCTCGCCTTCCACGCCCGCAGCAATCTCACCTATGCCAGCTTCGAAGCGGCCCGCGCCGGCACGCTCCGCCACGCCAACCCGGCGGCCATCCGCGACGCCTTCGCCCGCGCGATGACGCCCTACTATGGCGGAGGCCGTGACGCCACCCAGCTTGCGCGCGCCGCCGCCGCCGCGCGCGCCGATCTTGCGCAAGCCCTGCGCATCGAGATCCTGTCGCCGAGCCGGGAAAGCTTTGTCGACTACCACAGCCCAGCCGCGGCACAACAGCTTGGCACCACCGCACGGGTGATTCCGTCCGCCAATCTGGGCTATCTCAGCTGCCCGGCCGACCGCCCCGACTGCAACGCCAACCCCGCCAGCAACCGCTCGGGCCAGAGCCTGGCCGACGCCAACCTGCTCAAGCTGCGCATCACCTGGGGCCTGCCGCCTGCCAAGCAGGTCCCGCTGGCCGGGCGATTCTTCACCTGGGTCGTGCGCACGCTCGACCCCACCCACCCCGACCCCTTTCGCCGCAGCCTGCTGCAGGCCGGGCGCATCCCGCTCGTCACACAGGTGACCTTGCGCATGCAGTCGGACGCCGTGGAGAACGCTGCCGTGCGGTCGATGCCACGCAGCGGCAGCAGCGACGCGGGGCCCAATTCTGGGCCGGATTCAGGGCCTGATTCAGGGTCGGGTACGGGGCCGGGTGAAGGCCCCGCGCCGCCGCCCTTGCCCGACTGTCCGCTGTGGGATCCGCTATGCACCCCAGCCCCGTCCGACACCGCACCGCCCACTGCCCAACCCGGCCCCGATTCAGACGGTACGCCCCCGCCACGGGCGGGCGACTTCGATCCTGATTGCTAAAGCCGCCAACCCGGTAGCCAGCACCGTGCCCGACCGATCCTCTGTCTCCACGCCCCCAACCCACCCTCCAGGCCCTCTCTACGCCTCGGCCCGCGAACTCAGCTCTGCGTCCCTCACCACCGCCCCTTATCCGCCCATGCCCTCCCCCCCAGTCACGATGCGTGCAACCCTGGCCCCGCTGTTGCGCCGCCTGCTCACCCTGCCGTTGCTCGTACCGCTGCTGCTCCCTGCTGCAGGACCAGACGCAGCCCTGAGCGCGGCACTGGCCGGCGTGCAGACCGAGGGCTGCGGCATCAGCATGAGCTGCGCGCCGGACGAAGACAGCGAGCTTGCCTGGGATGCGGTTCCGCCAGCACCGCAACAGTGCGTCACCAACAACGCCGGCGACACCTGCGGCGCGCATGGCGGCCCCGCCAGCCAGGCCTCGGCCACCGGGCAGGACATCGGCGCCGGCAACCCGCTGAACCTGCTGTCGGGCAACAAGTACCAGCACGAGGCGGACATGCCCGCGCTGCCCGGCGTGCTGGGCCTCGAGCTCGTTCGTCACTACAACAGCCTGCGCGCCCATCGCGGCGAATCGCGGGGGCTGGGCGCGGGCTGGCGCCTGTCCTACGACACCGAGCTGCAGATCCGGCCCGACCGCCTCGTCGTGGTGCAGGCCGACGGCGCGCGCGTGATCTTCCCGCGTGACCCGGCGCAGCCGCAGCGCTGCGCCAGTACCGACCCGAGTCGCGGCGAGATCCGGATTCGCCCCCGCGCCGACGGCGCGGAATACGTCTGGCATTGGCCGCAAGGCCGGCGCCTGAGCTTCGATGCCGCCGGCCGCCTGGTGCAGATCCAGGCCCCCACGGGCGAATTCCTCAGCCTGCAACGCGACCACCACGGCCGCCTGCTGGAGATCTCCGATCCGCAAGGGCGCAGTCTGCACCTGCACTACCACCCGGCGGGCAGCGCTGTCACCGGCATCGCCCACATCGACAGCCCGGTGGGACGCTTTTCCTATGAACAGGGCTTTACCGGCAGTTCCCGCGCCGAAGCTGCGGGCGCACAGCCCGGGGCGGCGAGGGGCGCTGCGCGCAATCTGCTGCGGGTCGTCTACCCCGCCGTCGACGCCAGAAGCACGGCGGCTCAAGCACGCGCCTACCGCGAGTACCACTATGAGGACGCCCGCCACGGCGCCGCCCTCACAGGCATCACGCTCGCCAGCACGGCTGCGGACGGCACGCCGCGGCGCGAACGCCTCACCAGTTACGCCTACGACGACGCCGGCCGCGGCGTGCGCTCGGTGCATGGCCCGATGCCCGCCGAGGACGAGACCGGCATCGAAGACGTGCGCCTGGAGTTTCCCGCACGCGGTCGCAGCATACTCACTAACAGCCTCGGCCAGCGCACCACCTATCTCAGCGCGGTGATCGGTGGGCAGCGCCGCATCCTGGAAGCGCGCGGCCCCGGCTGCGCGCGCTGCGGCCCCACCGACGTGCGCTATCGCTACGCCCCCAACGGACGTCTGACGGCGGCCACCACGCTCGACGCCGAGGGCCGCCCGCGCCGCTCGGTCCAGCACCGCCTCGACGCCAACGGCCGCATCGTGGAAACACTCGAAGCCGACCTGTCCGCGCGCGTCCCGCGCCTGCTCGACCATGTCCGCTACGAGTACGCCGCTGACGCCAGCGCCATCGACGATGCCCACACCGATGGCAGGCCGCACGCAGCCGCTACGCCAAGGACGCATCCCACCGCGATCGTGCGCCCCAGCGTCGTCGTCGGCCGCGAGCACCGCATCAAGCTGCGTTACAACGAAGCGGGCCAGCTTGTCGAACTGCGCGAATCGGGCTTCAGCCCGGTCGATGCGAACGGCCGCCTTGCGGCCACGCCGATCGAGCGAAGCACCCGTTATCGGTACGCACGCATCAATGGCCGCAGCGTGCTCGCCGAGATCGACGGCCCACTCGAAAACGGCCCCGCACAAACGCCGGCCGACAGCGACATCACCCGCCTGCACTGGGACGCGCGCGGCAGCTTCGTGATCGCCCTCGAGCAGCCGGGCGACCGGCGCGCCGAGATCGAACCCGACCCGGCCACCGGACTGCCCCTGCGTGTGCGCAACGACGACGGCCACGAGACCCGCTGGCGTCACGACAGCGCGCTCAATCCCGTCGAATGGCGCAGCCGCGGGCCGGGCGAGCGCTCGGACCGGATCCATCAAGCCGAATACGATGCGCTCGGTCACCTCATCGAGCTGCGCACAGGCACGGTCGACGGATCACCGGTGCGCGCGCTGTGGCGCCGCGCCTACGACACCGCCGGTCGCCTGCAATGGCACGCCGATGCCCTCGGCATCGCGCGCCTGTTCACCCATGACAGCGAGAGCCGGCTGATCGACGCCACGCTGCGCAGCGCCAGCTTCGCCCGCCGCCGCACCTGGGATTACGACGGCGTCGGCCGTCTCGAGCGCATCGCCGACAACAACGGCTTCCAGCGCGCCTTGCGCTACGACGGCAGCGGGCGTCTGGTGAGTCTCACCGACAGCCACGGCCGCGAGCAGCTGCGGTCAGCGGGCCGCGACGCAATCGGGGCTGGCGCGGCGGTCCCCGTCCGCGGTCCGCGCACGCTGCACGACGACTTCGGCCGCCCGGTGTGGACCCACAGCCCCGATCACGGCGAGACCCTGCGCAGCTTCGACGCCGCCGACCGCATCAAGGCCATGCGCGACGCCGTCGGCCACCACGCCCGCTACGCCTACGATGCTCGCGGCCGCATCGTGCAGCAATCCGTCACCGACGCCCGCACCGGGCAGACACAAACGACACGCTGGCGCTACGACGGCGCGCGCCTGCTTGAAGTCGACCATCCGACCCAGCGCGAACGCTTCGACTACGATGCCGCCGGCCAGCGGCGAGCTCGCACCGTCACGCTGAAGGCGGCGCCCGGCGAACTGAGCACGATCACCCGCTACGAGTACGACGACCGCGACCGTCTCAGCGCCACCACCCTGCCCGACGGCAGCCGCCTGCACTACGTGCGCAACGGCCAGGGCCAGATCGTCGCGCTGCACCGCCAGCCCGTGCGCACGCCCTGGCTGCGCTGGCTCGGCCGCGAACAGATCATTGCTGCCGACTTCGAGCGCGACCTGTTCGGCCTGCGCAGCTATCGCAGCGGCAACGGCGTTCGCACACGCCTGCAGCGCAGTCGCAACGGGACGCTGCAGCGGGTGACGCACCACCTCGGCAAGGACACGCGTACCATCCGGCTTACCCTCCCAGGCGCGAGCCCCATGCGCCCGGGTCAGACCCTCGGCCAGCGCATCGAGGAACTGCTCGGCCTGCGCCCCGCCCATGCGGCCACGCTCGACACCTGGGCGGCGGAAGACGCGCTGCTCGATCACCGCTACGTGTGGGATGCGGAGGGCAATCTGTTGCACCAGCGCGAAGGTTCCAGGGTCCACCCGTCGGCGCCGCTGCAGCGCAGCCAGGCCTACGACCACCGTAACCAGCTCGTGGCTAGCGTCGAATGGAGCGAGACCGAGCGTGGCCTGCAGCAACGCGCGATGTGGCGCTATGCCTACGACGCCAGCCAGCGCCGTGTCCTCGCCCAGGAGGGGGTCGACAGCCAGCACGAGCTGCACGCGAAGGTCGAGCGCACCCGATTCGAGCCCGGCACCCACCGCGTCCTCAGCCGCGCCCTGGAGAACGCCGAGAGCGCAGACGGCGGATACACCCCCGATGCCGCTGCCACCTACAACGCCAACGGCCAGCCCGAACGCGAAGGAGCACGCGAATACCAGTGGGATGCCCTTGGCCGCCTCGCCGCCGTCACCGAACACGGTCGGCCGCTGGCCCGCTACACCTACGACCACCGCGGCCTGCGCATCACCCGCAGCCACATCGATGCGACCGACGGCATTGCCCGCACCACGCACACGGTCTACGACGACGCCCGCCAGCCACTCGCCGAACTCGACGCGGACGGCACCCTCACCCGCCAGTACCTCTGGCTCGCCGACCTCCCGCTCGCCGTCCTGGACCTGCCCACCCGCCCGGTGGAAGAAATCGGCGGCCTGCGCCGGATCATCGACGACCTCGGCCGTGCCGTGCAGAGCTGGTTCGCGCCGCATGCCGGCCTTGCATGGCTGCACACCAACCACCTCAACGCCCCCGAACTCGCCACCGACGGCGACGGCAAGCCCATCTGGCGCGCCCGCTACGCCCCCTTCGGCGCCGCCACCATCACCCCCTCCCCCGCCCGCCCTGGCTTCACCCTCGCCCTGCGCCTCCCCGGCCAGATCCACGACCCCGAAACAGGCCTGCACTACAACCGACAGCGCTACTACGACCCCGACCGCGGCCAATACCTCACCCCCGACCCCCTCGGCACGCCGGACGGGCCGAATCCTTATGCGTATGTGGCGTTCAACCCGCTGGGGTTTGTGGATCCGGATGGGCTCATCTTGTTTGCGTTTGATGGGACGGGGAATACGGACAATGAAGCAATACTCGCGGAGCTTGGCAGCGGCGTCTCTAACGTATGGGAGTTTCGCCAACTATACGCAGATGGCAATCGGCGATATGTCAGTGGGGTCGGTGTAAGACATTTCGATGACGATCACGGCGATATCAGCCTGCTATGGGGAAATGTGTCCACCCTAGACATGGCGGGAAATTTCACCGGGCCGGAACGTATCGACCGGATGCATCGCTACTTTGACGACGAGGCTGAGCTCTTCGGGGAAGACGATGGGGCGATGGATGTCGACATCATTGGTTTCAGCCGAGGAGCGGCGCAAGCTCGAGAGTTCGCCAACCGCATCGTAGGCGCCACCACGGATGGAATCTATCGCTACACCATCAACATAAATGGGAAGTTGATAGACCGATGCCAGCGCATCAATTTCCGCTTCATGGGGCTCTTCGACACGGTGTTGTCCACGAACCTGAGCGGCAGCAGTTACAGCCTTGCAGTTCCTGAAGAATTCGCCTACGTCGCACACGCCATAGCACTAAATGAGTATCGCGGGAGCGGGATCCGCCTCGTCCCCGGGGCGCAGGGCGCCTTTCCACTGGAGTCGATCCTGGCGAGTCCAGATGGTGAAAGCACCTCTTCGGGACATGTTCGCATCGAACGAGGCTTTGTCGGCTCACACGCCGATATCGGAGGCGGATTTCCCGGCGAACACAATCAGCTTGCCGAAGTCGCACTGAGGTGGATGGTCGAGCAAGCCAAGACCAGTGGGGTAAGGATGATCGATCAGCCAGCCAGTTCGGTGCCGGCCGGCGCCCATCTCCACGATAAAAGCAACAACCAGCATTGCCCCTCCGGGCCTGAATGTCACCCTGCCCTGGCCGAGGACCGCGAGGTACGCTACCTGAATGGTGACTCGACCGCTCAGAGAGAAATGACTTCAGCATCAGGGATGACTTACTCTGACACCGCAGCCTTCATCACCTATTTGCCGCCACCACCTGTCGACGGTCCGCACGTTATTGCCTCCAGGCCCGACGATATTGTTGGCACAGTCGATATGCATTCATACTTGGCTTGGTTGGGCGCGCATGGCTATACCCTCGGAAACCTTCACATAGATTGAGCCAGATGATTCAACGCAAACGCCTCGCCCTTACCGGGCTTATCGCAGCAATCGCTCTGTTCGTCGGGTTCAGGGTGAAAGCACGCTCCGATCAAACAGCGTTGAACGAATACAGGGAAATGCGGGGCAAGTATGGACTGACCCTCGTCGTTGACTCGGTACCCGACGCCGAGATGTTCGGGGTCGAATTCTTTGCTGGTCAGCGCGAAGCCCCCTTTTATGCGTCCTCCGTGGTTACGCAACGCAACCGCGAAATCATGGCTTTCCCAGGCGGACGCAGCTTGCCGATGACGGTCCGCGTGATGTGGCGAAAGGAGCACCACAGCTTCCGCAAGGAAGGCCGCATCCGCTACGCCGGCGAAGTCGCTGGTGATTACGTCGTCCCGGTCGCTGCCCGGATTCCTGACCCGGTCTTCGAAGAACTCCGCGCTCGTGGCGGGAACCTGAGACTGAAGTTTCGACTAAAGCCCGACGGCGTGCTATTCGGGTGGGACATCGAGCGCGCCCCGGCGGAGATGCGCAACTATTCGAAGGAAGAAATCCGCAGCCGGCGGCTCTACTTTCCATCCGAGTACCACATGGTGGGCGGCGACTTTCTCGACACCCGCTACTGAATGAGCAGCTGTGACACGGCCCCGCGCAATAGCCCGCTCAGCCACGCTCCCGCCGCATTTCCTGCATCTGCACGATCAGCATCGCCAGGCGCCCGCGCAGCAGCTGGCGGCGCTCGCTGCCGTCCCCCAGCTCCGCAATCTGCGCCCGCAGCGCGGCGATCTCCCTGCGCAAGGCGATCTCGGGCGGCGCGAAGCCGGCGTTGCGCAGGATCTTGTTGGCCATGCGCTGTTCGGGCGACACGAACAGCTCGTCATCGAACACCAGCGGCTTGCCGGCGCCGGGAAGGTTGTCGAGTTCTCCCCGGCGCAGGGCGTCAGCGATGCGTTGCTCGGCGAGGATGTCGAACAGCGAGGCCATGGGTGTCAGCTGCGCGCCGCGCGGGTCGATACCAGCACACCGCCCAGGATCAGCACGAAGGCGAGGCCGTGGTAGAGCTTGGGCCACTCGCCGATGACGGCGGCGGACAGGATGGCGGCGAACAGCGGAGTGAAGTTGTAGAAGATGGCGGCGGTTGCGGGACCGGCCTCGGACACGGCCGCGCCCCAGAAACGGTAGGCGAGGATGGAGGGTCCGATGGCGACGTAGAGGATCGCCGCGACCAGGCCCCAGGACCACTCGGCAGGCGCTGCCGGCGCGACGAAATCGCCCGCGGCGGCGGCGGCGACCGCCCACAGCACACCGAACACGCATTGCGCGACGAGGAACTCGGCCCAGTTCCAGGCCGGCCGCTGGTCGCCGCGCATGTGCGCGGGCGGACGGGCGAGCATCCAGCTGTAGGCGGTCCAGCCGATCATGGCGAGCAACATGAGCAGGTCGCCCTCGACGAACTCGATGCGCGCCAGCGCGCCGAGGTCGCCGCGCGACAGCACGAAGGCGACGCCCAGCAACGACATCAGCGCGCCCAGCACCTGCACCGGGCGCGGGATGACGCGGTAGAACAGGACGCCGATCAGCATCATCCACACCGGCGCACTGGAGGCGATGAGGGTCACGTTGATCGGCGTGCTGGTGCGCAGCGCCATGTACTGCAGCGCGTTGTAGGCGCCGACGCCGATCAGCCCGAGCACCGCAAGGTGAGCCCAGCGGGCGCGGATCTGCGCGCGCGCCTCGGGCGTGGCGACCGCGCGCCATCCGAGCGGCAGCAGGATCAAGAAGGCCACCATCCAGCGCAGGGCGTTGAGCCAGAGCGGTCCGATGCTGTCGATGGCGATGCGGCCGACGACGGCGTTGGTCGCCCACAGCATGGGCGGCAAGAGCAGGAATGAGACGAGTCGAGGGGTCAGCTGCATGGAGAGGACGTCCGCTTATTGTTATGTGCTGCGCGGGCGGACGATCGTCAATGCCGTCCGGCCCGCCCGGTGCCAGGCCAGTCGGCCGGCGCGAGGGCGAACTTATACGCGAAGGCGCTCCAGGATTCACCCCTGCAAAGGGCATGGATAAAGCCCGCGCGATCAGTCACCCAGCTCCCGCCGACCACGCTGACGCCACGCGCGAAGAGCGGATCGGGCAGGCAACCGGCGCTCGGACCGATCAGCACGATACGGCTGGCCCTGCGGCAATGCGCGAGCATGGCGTCGACGGTGTGGTTGAGCAGGATGGTGCTGGTCGCCAACACCTTGTTGCAGGTCTCGAGCGCGCCGGCATCGAGGGTGACGCGGTAGCCGTCGTAGTGGCCGGCGTAGTCGGGGTTGAGCTCGATCACGGTAAGCTGCGCGCCGGCGGCGGTGACCTGCTTGAGCAGTGGCGAGAACAGCCCGACCATGCCGATATGGTCGTCCGCCTGCGGCGCAATGCCGCCGATGGAGTCGGTCGCGCGCGGCGGGGTGAAGCCCATGCGGTCCATCACCGTGCGCGACAGCGCATTCGCCGCAGCAAAGCCGAGCGTGCGGCGCAGATCACGGTGCCCGGCGGCTGCCGCGCCAGTTGCGGGCACGGGCGCGGCAAATTCGCGCGCAAGTTGCAGCGCATCCATGCCGACGATGCCCTGCAGATCGTCCGCAGCGGCGAGCCGGGACAAGGTGTCGCCCAGCAGCACATACGAGATGCCGAGTGCGCCGTCGTCAAGTTCGAGCGCACAGAACTCGCCGTTCTTCGATGCGGCGGCCTCGGCCGGCGGCAGATGCAGCGCGCGCACGCGTGGGATGGGCTGGCCGGCGGTGACGCGTTCGAGTTGGGCAACAAGGTCGGCGGCAAAGCTCATGAGCGGGTCTCGTCCGGGGCAGTGGAAGGCTGCGCCGCCACGTCCGGCGCGCAACGGCGGCCCGCGCGCACGGCCGCCGCGGCGACCTCGGGGCTGACGCTGCGGGCACGGTTCTCGGGGTTGCGCAGCGCGCCGGGGAAGTAGCTGGCGGTCAGGCTACGGGAATGCACCGGCGAGCCGCCCGCCTCGGCGCCCTCGCCACGCGCCGGCTGTCCGTCGCCGGGCCGACCATAGCGGCGCCAGTCGCGTACCCAGTGGATGTGGTCGGTAATCTCGAGCAGGCCGATGGTCTCGCGGTCGCCGATCAGAATGCCCTGCACGCGCAGGCCCTGCTCGCGACGCACCACGTGCAGGCGTTCGGCCAGGGACGGCGTGGCACCGAATTCGCCATCGGAGGCGATGAGCAGGTCGGCGAGCTGCCATTCGGCTTCTTCCAGCCGGGCGATGGCACGCTCGAGCGGGCCGCAGATGTCCGTGCCGCCACCGAAACTCCTGCCGAGGAAGCGGGCGAGTTGTGCCACCCCGGGCGCATCGATGCCGAGCGCCATCTCCACCACCTCGTCCGGGCCGCCAAAGGCGAACACGAGGCAGGCGCGACCCTGCGCATGGGCGCAGCGTACCGCCTCCAGCACCACCGCCTTGGCCACCGCCTCGGCACCACCCTGCATCGAGCCGGAGGTGTCGACGCAAACCAGCATCGGCCCCATCTCGAGCCGCTTCGCCGGCGCCGGTCGCAGGCTGGGGCGCAGAACCGGCGCAGGGCGCAGGCATTCTTCCTGCAGGTGGTCGTCGTCCTCGTAGGCGAGCAGCGTGCGTTCGGCATGACGGGCGTGCCACACCAGGCGCAGTTGCGGGTGGCCGAGCAGCATGGCCTCGGCCGGCAGCATGCGCGCGACGCGGCCGGAACGGTGTACGCCGCGCGTCTCGCCCGGCAGCTCGGGCACCCGCAGGCGGCGCGCCGCGCTGCGCAACACGCTGGCGGGCTCGGTTACCGGCTGCACGGCCTGGCTCGATGCCGCCTCGTCCTCGGCCTGGCGGGCGCGGCCCAGGCTGCGGATGATGCGTGCGAGCTCGGGCAGGCGCTCGAGAAGCTTGCGGATGCGCACCACCTCGCGCCACTCGGTGCTGCGCAGCAGGCCGCGCAGGCTGTCCCAGCGCGTGTTCTTGAGCAGGTCGCCCAGGTCGCCGAAAGCTGCTATGAGCTCGTCCATCTCGCCACAGCGCTCGGCCCAGTCGGCGGCGAAGGCGTCCAGCGCCATGGCGTCCGCCTCGGCCGCGCTGGCGCCGCGGTCGCGGTAATCGACGATCAGGTCGAGGTGAAAGAGCAGACTCTGCAGCACCGTTTCGCTGAGCTCGGCGCGGTCGCGACAATAGCCCGCGAGCGCAAGCGCGGCCATGCGCGCGCGCAAGGCCGCTTCCAACTCGGCGGGTGGCCAGCACTCGCCCGAATCCGCGGTAGGCGGCTGCGCCTCGGGCAGTCCCCCGGCCAGCAGGGCCTGGCGCCAGGCGTCGAGCGCCTCGAGACGATCGACCAGCCGGCCATGCGCATGGGTCATCCCGCCCAGCCACAAGCCGCGCGGCAGGCGCTCGAGCACCCCAAGGGGGGCTTCGAGGGCCTCGAAGCGCTGAGCGACGACGGCTCGCGGGACGACCAGCGGGGGGAGCACGATGTCGCCCTCAGTCGAGCAAGGGCTCGTGCTCGACCGGCGCCGGTTCGGTGCCTTCGACGTCGAGTCGCGGCAAGGCCTCGAAGCCGGCCCGCGCCGCCCGCGCGCGATGCACGAGATCGACCAGGGCCTGCGTGGTGTGCGCCAGGCTCGCCTGCGCCGCCGCGATGAACGCGGGATCGGCCCAGATCGCCTGGGCGGCCCAGGCCTGCAAGGCGGCGCGCTCGGCGCAGAGCTCGGCCTGGTAGCCCGCGATGCGCTGCAGCAGGGCGTCGATCTGGTGCGTGCGCGCGGCGACATGGCGCCGTCCGTAGCGACGCTTGCGCGTATAGGTCATGCGCAGCGCGCCGGCACCGCCCTTGGCATCGCCAATTGCGCTGGCGAGTTCTCCGGCACGCTCATCGGCAAACGCGCCACCGCCCTGCAGCTCGCGATCCCCGCCGAATGCGTCCGCAAGGGCCTCGGCCTGACCAAGCGCGGAAAAGCGCAGCCTGCCCGATTCGTCGTAGTCGAGATCGTTGGCCTCGCGTTCAAGTTTCAACTGCGCCTCGAAGGCCTCCACCACCCGGCTCAGCCGCGGCGGCGCATAGGCCTCGCGCAAGCCCAGCCGGGCCGCCAGCCAGTCGGCGACGGCCTGCTGCGCCTCGGCCTCGGCCGCCACGCAGAAGGGCACCAGGCCTAGGTCCCAGGCCGCGACCGCCGCCCTGCCCTCGCTCGCCGCAGCCATCCGCAGCAGGCGGGCAATCTTCACCCAGCGCCGATCCGACACATAGCAGTGCTGCGCCGCCAGCCACGCCCGCAGTTCGGCAATCAACGCGAACACCGGCGGCGGCAGGCCAACGCCCACGGCCGCGCGGACCAGCGCGCCACGCGCCGCAGCCGAGAGCTGGTGCGCCTCGGCGATCACGGGTGGCGCGGCCTCGTCGGGCAAGGCCGCACCTGTCGCCGCATCCGCCTGCAGCAGGCTGCGAAAGCCATCCGCGCTGACCGGGCCAACGCTCAGCCGCAGCAGGAAGCGATCGAAGAAGGCCTCGGCGACCTCGTCCTCGGGCACCTGGTTGGTGGCACCGACCACGCTGATCAGCGGGCAGCGTTGCCGCCCGGCGCCGTTATCGAATTCGCGCTCGTTGAGCAGGGTGAGCAGCGCGTTGAGGATGGCGCTGTTGGCCTTGAACACCTCGTCGATGAAGGCGACCGCCGCATCAGGCAGGAAGCCGGCGGTGTGCCGCTCATAGCGGTCCTCCTCGAGCGCGCGGATCGACAGCGGGCCGAACAGTTCTTCGGGCACGGTGAAGCGGGTCAGCAGGCGCTCGAAGTAGCGCGCCTCGCGAAACGCGAGATGGATGCGCCGCGCCAGCGCGCTCTTTGCGGTCCCGGGCGGCCCGATCAGCAGGGTGTGCTCGCCGGCCAGCGCCGCCAGCAGGCTCAGGCGCAGTGCCTGTCGCCGTTCCACGAGGCCTGACCCGAGCGCCACGAGCAGGCGCTCGAGCTGCTCACGGTCGACGGCTGCGCCCTCCATGGCCACTCAGGCCTGCGGGCCGGTCGACGCACCGTAGGCATGTGCCTTCAGCGTCTCGAGGTCGACGACGCGCAGCGCCGACTCGTGTGTCGCCTCCAGCACCACGGGCGGCGCCACCCCGGCCTCCCAGGCTTCTCGCCAGCGCAGTGCGCACAGGCACCAGCGGTCGCCGGGCTTGAGGCCGGCAAAGCGGTACTCCGGACGCGGCGTCGACAAATCGTTGCCGACCTGCCGCGAAAACGCCAGAAACGCGTCAGTGACGCGGACACAGATGATGTGACGACCCAGATCGTCCCGCCCGGTTTCACAGCAACCGGTGCGGTAGAAGCCCGTCAGCGGGGCATAGCTGCAGGCCAGAAGTGGCCCGCCAAGGACATTGCGTGAGGCATTCATGCGCGTTCGTTCCCGTAAAGATCTCGGCAAGCGCTGGCTCGACGGTTTTATTGTAGCCCGGCCTGGCGCGAGGGGCAGAATGTGCCTGCCAGGCAAGGCCAGCTCAACGCCGTTGAGCGCCACGCCATTGGCCGAGGCAGCCACCAGCCACGCCATGGGCATGCAAATCGTCGCCCGGTCCCCTGCCATTTCTGCTATTTTCTTGTCTTTTGTACAAATATGCTGCCGGCCATGTCGAGCAAATCCGAGTCCCCCCGCGAGTTCATCAGCACCGCACAGGCGGCCCGGCAACTGGGACTGTCGCTCGGCGCCGTCCAGCAGATGGTCGAGAGCGGTACGCTGGCGGGCTGGAAAACGGCAGGCGGTCACCGCCGCATCCGGCAGGATTCGGTCGACGCGCTGCTCGCGCGGGCAAAGGCGCCGGCCGGCATGGCGCGCCCCTTCAGCAGCACCCTGAGGGTGATGGTGGTCGAGGACGACAAGCTGCTGCAAGGCATCTACAGCGAGACCTTTGCCGCCTGGGCGTTGCCGATCGAGGTGTGCGTGATGGATCACGGCCTCGACGCGCTCGTCGAGGTCGGCCGCGAACCACCCGACCTGCTGATCGCCGACCTGCGCATCCCAGGCATCGACGGCTTCGAAATGATCCGCCGCCTGCGCGAGAACCCCTTGTCGAGCCATGTCGCCATCGTCGTCGTGTCGGCGCTCAGCGCCAAGGAGATCGCCGCCGAGGGCGGTCTGCCCGACGATGTCACGGTATATCGCAAGCCCATCCCCTTCCACGAACTGCACGGTTACATGCAGGCGCTGATCACCCAGCGCCGACGCGCCTGTAACGGCGCCTAGGCCGGTCTCGAACAGGCGGTCGGCCAGCCATGAACACGCTCGCCTTCATCATCGACGACAGCCCGATCAACCTCGCCATCGGGCGGGTCTTCCTGCAGCGACTCGGGTGGACGGTGGAGGAGTTCAGCAGCGCCACAGCCATGCTGGCGCGCCTCGATGAAGCCAGGCCCGCATTCATGCTGCTCGACATCTCCATGCCCGACATGGGGGGCGAGGAAGTCTGCCGGCAGATCCGCGCGCGGCCGGACTGGGCCGGCATCCGCATCATCGCCTACACCGCCCATGCACGGGACGACGACCACCAGCGCTACCTGCGCAGCGGCTTCGACGAGGTCATGATGAAGCCCATCACCCTGGGCGCGATCACCGCCGCCGTCGGCGCGGCCCCCTGCCCTCCCGCCCCGCTCTGAGCGCCCACCGCGATGACGAAGCCGCGTTGCCGCCACTTCGATCCCGACGCCCTGCTGCACGACATGTTCGAGCATCGCGAAGCCGTGCGCGGCGTGCTCCAGACCTACCTCGCCTGGCAACAGGACCTGCTCGTGCAACTCCATGCCGCCGCGCAGGTGAACGACCTGCCCCGCCTCGCCCACATCGCTCACACCGCACGCGGCTCGTTGTCCCAGTTCCGCGCCCACGCCAGCGTCGCGCACGCGCGCGCGCTCGAGGCCGGCTGCCGCGCGCTGGATACGCCCGAAGCGACTGCCCCGACGCGATCGATCGCCGAACTGGTCGAACGCCTGAGCACGGAACTCGAAGCCCTCGGCGCGGAGATCACCGCCTATCTCGAGGCGGACGAATCCTGATTCAGCGGACGTGGCAAGCCACGCCATAAAAAGCGCTTTCACGCTGCAGACCTTGCAGCTATAATGGCGGGCTTACGGACAGGTGGATGAGTGGTTTAAGTCGCACGCCTGGAAAGCGTGTTTGGGATAATATCCCAACGCGGGTTCGAATCCCGCCCTGTCCGCCAGGACACCGTCAAAGCCCCGCAAGTCGATGATTTGCGGGGCTTTTTCATTTTTCGCATCGGCATTCAAGTGTGGGCCTGGCGGCACCTCACTGGACGGCGGGCAAGCGGCGCGTCGATACTGACGACTCGCTCAAGGAGCTCGCCATGTCGGAAGAATTCGAGTTCGATGTGCTGCTGTCGTTTGCATCGCCAGAGCGCGACTATGCACGGGCGATTCACGCGATCGCGACGGCCAATGGACTCAAGGTGTTCTTCGACGAGGAGTTCCAGCACGAGGTGTGGGGACGGAACCTGGTCGAATACCTCGATCACACCTATCGGGCGCGTGGGCGTTACGTGGTCGTGCTGGTGTCGCAGGCCTATGTCGAGAAGTCCTACTCAAAGGTCGAGCGGCGCGCGGCGCTCGACCGGATGATCGAGCAGGCTGCCGAATACCTCCTTCCTGTGCGGGTCGACGAGGCCTGGATTCCGGGGCTGCCGCGGTCGACCGCCTACGTGGATCTGCGCACCGCGGGTGTGATCGGTGTCTGCGAGCTGCTGGTGCGCAAGCTCAAGGGAGGGACCGGAGCGCTGATCCTGCCCGAGGGGCTCAACATTCCCCGCGTACCGCAGGGCACGATCCCCGCGTCGCAGCTCGCCGATCATCTTGTCGCATTGTGCCAGCGCCCGCAGGTGACGCTGTTCGGCACCCTGATCTACGACGAGACCAATGTCGCCGTGCGCCGCCTGCTGACCCGGCGCGACTACTGGAATGCGCTCGACACTGCATCCGGACAGCATCTCGAGGTCTTTGCCGTGCGGGACGAAGAGCAGTACGGCTGTGATGTGGACTTCAATGCCAAGATGCTGACAGCGTCGACCATCCCGAGCACGAAGGACCGGGGATACTACTTCTCGAGCCTGATGAAGGACTACTTCGGCGTCGACAAGCGGCGAATCAACTATCCCTCTTTTGCCCTGTTCTTCGTCGAGGCCGGCAAGGTCCGCCGCTGCTGGCGCATCCCCTTCCACCAGGCCTCGGTCGAAGACACGCTGAACTGGCTCATCAAGCTTTTTCGCCTCATCGACGACGGCATCGCCAGCGCCGGTGGCCCCGACGCAGCGCTCGGTGACATTCTGGCCAGGGTGAAGAGCCTGTTGCTCGCCGCTCAATTCACGCTCTACATCCAGTCGCCGCCCTCGGATGCCGAGCATGCGGTCAGGCAACTGACCGATTACGTCGAGACGGCAGGCGTATCAGACTGACCGGCGCCCTGCCCGCAACGTGCCCGAGCCCGAGTGCCAAGCTTGCGCCCTGCCCGAGCCGCCAGGCTGTCCTGTGATGGTCGGCTCGGACAGCCGGCTCAACGACGCCTGACCAGCCAGTCGAGCAAGGGCTTCCACTGCGCCTGCTCGCCTGCTCCAAGGCTGCCGCCATCGAACAGCGTCACCCCGGTCTCGACTGCCTGCACGTAACGCTGGGCCTGGCGGATGCAGGCGACCAGCGGCAGGTCGAACTGCTGAAGGTATTCCACCAGTTGGCGTGAAGAGTGCGTCCGCGGGTCGACGCGCATGCCGACGATGCCGATGTCGACGCGGTCCTTGCGCACGGCCTTCGTCTGCGAAAGCTCCTCGAAGAAATCGCGGCTGGCGAGCATGTCGAAGCGCGATGGCGAGACCGGCGCGACGATCTTGTCCATCTCACCCAGTACCGCTTTCAGGCGCTTGCCATGCAGGCCCGCAGGCGTATCCAGGATCGCCACCGTGCAATCCTTGGGTGGCGGCTCCAACTCGTCGCTTGAAGTCTCCCAATGACGGATCGGTGCCAGATGGCGCGGTCGCCCCTTTAGCCAGTGGCGTGTGGACTGCTGGCGATCGAAGTCGCCGAGATACACGATTTCGTCGTTCCTGGCGAACCAGGCTGCCAGATGCACCGCCAAAGTCGACTTCCCGCTCCCCCCCTTGGGGTTGGCCACCATGATTTTGCGCATGTCGATTACCCTGAAAACAATGAAGGCATAAACTCTATGAATAGCCCATGCAGATTCACGCCTGCTCGGGAGATGGTACGAGCTCTCCCGCCAGCATGACCGCCTTCGCCCACGAATGCACGCGACGCCACGAGGCGAGACCGTCACAGGATTGCAACCCTGACCACAGACACTGCGAGACACGGGGGTCCCTTCTACCAGCGCCCGCTGACGATCGCAGGAGTGTGCATGACCATTACGAGCAGTTCCGGACGCCAGGACTGCATCGAGGAATATCGCGATGCAACGCGCCGCCTCGCCAAGCTTGCCGGTGTCACGCTACCTTCGTTCAGGTGCCAGAAATGCAGAAGGCGCCGGGTCGTGAACGGCCGCCGGCAAGCCGTGCGCGGCACGTCGAGATACGGCTACCACTGTGCCGATTGCGCAGTCACAAGGGCGGAATGAGTCCCCGGATGGCGTCTGCCAGGCCACCACTGATGGCCTGAATTCATGCAACCTGTGCCGACTCGCCCGTCGGTCGCGACTCTCAGCCGCGCGCGCCGCATGGCATGTCCTGCGGCCGGTCGATATCCATCAGGACGCCCTCGTCATCTACGGGGCACAGCACGACCTGCTCGCGATGCGTAGTCAGAATCTGCCGTGCGCCCTGGTCGCCGACCAGCGCGCACAGCGGCGCCCGCCATTGGCGGGCAAAGCCGACCGGATGCCCGCGCCGGCCCTGGAACGTCGGCGCAGCCAGGCTCGCACCGGCGCGCAGGGCGGCGGCGACCGCCCGCAGGCTGTCGGGCTGGATGAAGGGCATGTCGGCCAGCGCCACCACCCACCCGGCGGCATCGTGCGTGGCACCCACTCCGGCCGCCAGGCTGTGTCCCATGCCGCCATCGGCCTCCGGGCAGACGATGAGCGCGTAGCCCGCCTCCTCGAAACGGCGCGCCAGGGGATGCTCCGCCGCGCGCAGCACGACCCCCACCCGATCGCAGGCCAAAGCCAGGTTGCGGGCGGCGGCGAGCGCCATCGGCGTGCCGTCCGCCAGCACATGCAGCAGCTTGTCGCCGCCAAAGCGGCGGCCTGCGCCGGCGGCGAGCAGGATGCCGACGATCTCGCCGCTCATGCACAAGGCCTGGCGAGCGCGGCCGGCGCGCCAGTCGAAGCCCCTTCGGCCGTCGGCGGCGCTCGCGTCGCCACGCCATGTCGCACCGCGGTCATCTCGGCCAGGATGGCGATCGCGATCTCGGGCGGGGTACGGCTGCCAATCGGCAGCCCCACCGGGCCATGCAGTCGATCCACCTCGGCCGGGGTCAGGTCGAAGTACTGCAGCAGACGCGCCCGCCGGCGCGCGCTGTTGAGCGTCGAACCCAGCGCACCGACGTAGAAGGCGGGCGACCTCAGTGCTTCAAGCAGCATCATGTCGTCGAGCTTGGGGTCGTGCGTCAGCGCAACCACCGCGCTGTGCGCATCGAGCCGCAGCTCGATCACCGCGTCGTCGGGCATGCCCGCGATCAACTTCGTGCCGGGCACATCCCACTCGAGGGCATATTCCTCGCGCGGGTCGCACACGAAAACCTGGTAATCGAGCGCCTGCGCCATGCGGGCGAGGTAGCTTGAGATCTGTCCCGCGCCGACGATCAGCAGCCGCCAGGCCGGGCCGTGGACCGTGGTCAGCGTGCGTCCGTCCCACTGCAGGCGATCGCCCGCCGCCCCACAGCTGAGGCGGCTACCCGGCTCGCCCACCGTCACGCTGCGGCGCACGAGCTCGCCGGCGGCGATATGCGCCGCCAGCGCCTCGAGCGCGGCCGGGTCGGGCTGCGGCTCGATCAGCAGTTCCATTGTGCCGCCGCAGGGCAGGCCGAAGCGGCGCGCCTCGTCCTGCGTGAGGCCGTAGGCCTGCACCCACGGGACGCCCGGCGTGCCTGCTGCGCCCGACGCGAGCTCACCCGCCCGCATACGCTCGATCAGATCGGCCTCGAGACATCCGCCGGACACGGAGCCCAGCACCGCGCCATCCTCGCGCAGCGCCATCCACGCCCCCGGCGGGCGCGGCGCCGAGCCCCAGGTGCGCGCCACTGTCACGAGGGCAAATCGGTATCCTTCCGCGGCCCAGCGCCTGACGCCGTCCAGGACCTGCCGATCGGTGCTGTGCATGCAGACCTCCTGGGCGTCAGGCGAGCTGGTTGCGGATCGGCAGGCGCCGGATGCGCTTGCCGGTGGCGGCGAAGATCGCATTGGTCAAAGCCGGCGCCACCGGCGGCAGGCCCGGCTCGCCGACGCCGCCCAGCGGTGCGTCGAAGCCGCTCGGCGTCACCAGATGGGTGTGGATCTGTCTTGGCGCCGCATCGATTCGCGTCACCTCGTAGTTGTGGAAGTTGCTCTGCTCGACGCGCCCGGCCTTGAAGGTGATCTCGCCTACCGTCGCCAGGCTGAGCCCCTGAATCACCGCGCCCTCCAGTTGCGCCCGCACGCGGTCGGGGTTGATCACCGCGCCGCAATCGAAGGCGATATCGACACGCGGGACCGTCAGCCTGCCTTCCGTGTCGACTGCCACCTCGACCACCACCGCGGCGTAGCTGACGAAGCTGCGATGGGCGGCGATGCCCAGGCCATGCCCCGTCGGCAGGCTGCGCCCCCAGCCGGCCTCCTGCGCCGCGCGCTCGATCACGCCGCGCAGCCTCGCGGTCTCGAAGGCATAGCGCTGCGGGTCCTCGCCGTAGAGCCAGTGATCGGACACCGAGGCCGGGTCGATGAGGCGGTCCGGCCCGAGCAGCTCCAGCAGGTAGTCCTTGGGGTCGCGCCCCGCGGCCGCGGCGAGCTCGGCGACGAAGCTCTGGATCGCGAAGGCATGCGGGATGTTGGACACCGAACGGAACCAGCCGATACGCGTATGAGCCTGCGCCGGCGGGTTCTCGACACGCACGTTGGGGATCGCGAACGGCATGTCGACCGCCCCCATCGCCAGCTCGAAGGCGCCGGATTGCTGCGCGTCCGGCACGAAGATGGACTGGATGGTCGGCGCCACCGTGCGGTGCAGCCAGGCTTGCGGCCTGCCCTGCGCATCGAGCCCGGCCTCCAGGCGCGCGACCGACACCGTGTGCAGGTAGCCGTGCTGCAGGTCGTCCTCGCGGGTGAAGGTGAGCTTGACCGGCCGGCCCTCCATCGCGCGCGACAGGATCGCCGCCTCGCTGGCAAAGTCCGGCTTGGACTTGCGCCCGAAGCCGCCGCCGAGCAGCAGCGCATGCACCACCACCTTGTCGAGCGGCAGCCCGAAACGCTTGGACAAGTCGTTGCGGATCGCCTCGGGGTTCTGCACGCTGCACCACACTTCGCACAGCTCTTCCGTGACGCGCGCGGTGGCGCTCGGCGGCTCCATCGGCGCGTGGGCGACATGCGGGATGTAGTAGGTCGCTTCGACCCGCCGCGCGGCACCCGCCAGCGCGGCATCGACATCGCCGTTGTTGCGCACCACCTTGCCCGGCCGGTTCGCGGCCCCCGCCAGCGCCTCGCGGTAGGACTCGGAGTCGTAGCCCGCATTGGGGCCGTCGTCCCATTCGATGTCGAGGCGTGCGCGGCCCTCGATGGCGGCGTAGGTGGTGTCGGCAATCACCGCGAGGCCGCCCAGCGGCTGGAAGGCCGAGGGGATGGGCGTCTCCTCGATCGGCACCACCTTGAGCACGCCCGCCACCTGCAGGGCCCGGCTCGCGTCGTAGCGCCGCAGCGTGCCACCGTACACCGGCGGGCGGGCGATCACCGCGTGGACCATGCCCTCGATGCGGGCGTCGATGCCGTACATCGCCCGTCCGGTGGTGATGTCGTCATTGTCCACCAGCCCGATGTCGCCGCGGCCGATGTAGCGGAACTGATCCGGGGTCTTGAACACCAGCGTGTCGGCCGCCGGCACCGGGCGCAGCGCCGCAGCGGCGGCGAGCGCGCCGAAGCCGATGCGCCGCTCGCTGGCCGCATGCACCACCTCGTGCTGCGTGGCCCGCACTTCCGCCACAGGCACGCCCCAGCGCGCCGCGGCTTCTTCTTCCAGCATGCGCCGGGCCGCCGCGCCGATACGGCGCAAGGCCTGGAAGTGATGGCGCATGCTGCGCGAGCCGTCGGTGTTCTGGTTGCCGAAACGCGCCTCGTCGCCGGGCGCCTGCAACACCTTGACCCGCGCCAGTTCGGCTTCCAGTTCGTCCGCCACCACCATCGCCCAGCTGGTGCGCACGCCCTGCCCCATCTCGGCGCGATGGCACAGCAGGCTGACCGTGCCGTCATCCTCGATCGACAGGAAGATGCGCGGGTCGTCGCGCAGGCCGCCGCTCATCGCCTCGGCGCCGTACTTGGTCTCCTCCGCATTCGCCGGCCGCAGGCCGGTCGCCAGCACGAAGGTGCCGGCGGCGAGACCGCGCAGAAAGTCGCGACGGCTGAGGCTGAGATTGGCGATCTCGTTGGCAAGGAGCGTGTTCATGCCTTCCCTCCTTGCGCAGCCAGCTTGATCGCGGCGCGGATGCGCGGATAGGTGCCGCAGCGACAGAGATTGCCGCTCATCGCGGCGTCGATCTCGGCGTCGGTCGGCCTGGGCGTGGTCGCCAGCAGCGCCGCCGCCTGCATGATCTGCCCGCTCTGGCAGTAGCCGCACTGCGCCACGTTGAGCGCGCGCCAGGCCAGTTGCACCGGATGCATGCCGTCGGCCGATAGGCCTTCGATGGTAGTGATCGCACGCCCTTCGAGCTCGCCCACCTGGAGCAGACAAGCGCGGGCGGCCTGGCCATCGACCAGCACCGTGCAGGTGCCGCAGATGCCGAGCCCGCAGCCGTACTTCGTGCCCGTCAAGCCGGCGAGGTCGCGCAGATACCACAGCAAGGGCATCTCCGGGGGGCCCTCGGGCTGATGCGTGCTGCCATTCACGGTGAATGTCGTCATGTCTCCTCCTGGGTCTCGTTCGAGTGCGCCCCGCTATGGGACCAGGCCTGGGGCGAGGCCGCGCAGGACCGTCGCCATGCCGTCCCTGCGCAGCACGGTTTCAAGCAGCGCCGGATCCAGCACCCGGCAACGCCCCCTGGACCACTCGAGATAGGGGCCGCCGTCCGGCCCGTCGAAAAAACGGACGACCGGAATGGCGCGCAGGCACTGACGCAGGAAACCGAGGTTGTGTTCGAGCGCCATCGCCTCGCCTGTAGGATAGACCTCCTCCCGGCAGCGCGCATGCACATTGATCTTCTGGTAGCGGTCGATGTTGATCAGGCCCAGCGGATCATGGATCGCCATCGAGTCGCGCGTGCCGGTCGCGATCGAGGTCGGGAACTGGCCCTTTGGCACGCGGTTGTCGAGGAAGTAGTAGCGGAAGTCGGCGTTGGCATAGCCCAGCCAGCGGAACAGCACCCGCGGCATGCCGCTGTAGGCCTCGACGCAGTGGCCGAGGAAGTCCTCCACCGCCTTGTAGCGCCCGCGTTCGAGCGCGCGCTGCCAGCCGCGCTCCACGGTCTCCTCGGGCGGCGTGACGATGAAGTACATGTGCAGCGTGGAGACGTACTGCGCATAGGTGCGCTGCAGGATGCGGCCGATCTCCTGGGTCGAGAAGCTGTCGAAGCGAAAGCGGTCAACGAGCAGATGCGGAATCGCATTCAGCCGGTTCGCCTTGTCGCGGATGTAGCGGTCGAGCTTGGCGTCGATGACCATCAGCTCGCGGCTGGTCAGATGGCCGGCGTACTTGTAGGCCTCGCCGAGCGACGCGTAGTCGAGCAGCAGGCGGCGCCACACGTCCGGGCTGATCGTCGCGTAGCCGTCCGGCTCGATGCCGTTGTCGTGCATCAGGCGCTTGACCATCGGCCGGATCGAGCTCTTGCCCGCCGCCGACGGCCCCTTCAGGCTGATCAGCACCGGCGCGGCGCGGATCGGCACGCGCGGGTAGCCCTCGCGCTCGATGGCCACCGCCACCAGCGGCTCGATCTCGGCGCCGATCAGCCGACTGCCGTAGGTGTTGCCCACATGGCGGGCGACCATCTCGGCCAGCAGTGCACGGTCCGCACCGAGCCGGCCCTGGCAGGCCAGCACTGCGCCCAGCACTCGGTACAGGCTGCGGAATACGGCGCGCTCATACGGATCGCCCGCTGCCAGCCCCTCGGTCTTGAAGCCGGCGACCACGGCGTGTTCGCGCTCGGCCGGCCTGACGTCCGGCACCGGCGCCGGCCTGGCGGCGCCGAACCATCTCGCCAGCAGGGACGGAGGACGGGCTGGCGCCGCAGGCGGTGCCAGCCGCTCGTCCAGCATGGCCAGCACCTGCTCGAACACGCGCCGGCGCAGGCTGGCATGGATCTCGGCGAAGCGCGCCAGATGGGGCGCGAGCTCATGCGCCAGGATGTGGCTGGCGATGCGGCGGAAGTTCTGCCCGAAGATCTCTTCGGTGGGCCCTTCGGGCACCGCGATGTCCGCGGTCACGCGCACGATGAGTTCGTGCAGCGCCAGGCGCGCGGGCCGGAAGGCGACCAGTTCCTCGCGCGGCAGCCCGGTCAGGCGGACGAAGTCGTCGATCAGTGTCGCCTCCGGGAACACGCAGTCCGGCCTGGCGATCGTCTCCAGCCCCTGGAACGCGTGCGGAATCCGGCTCGAGACGCCCGGATCCCACGCGTTCGCCGCCATGGTCATGACGCGAACTCGACCAGCAGCTCTCTCGCGGCAATGACGTCGCCCGGCTTCACGTACACCGCCTTCACCACCGCGTCGCGTTCGGCGGTCAGCATCGTCTCCATCTTCATCGCCTCGATCGACACCAGTCGCGCGCCCTTGGCGATGCGCTGCCCGGGCTGCACGGCGACGGTCACCACCGCTCCCGGCATCGGCGCGGCGACGTGGCAGGGGTTGGTCTCCTCGGCGCGCGGACGGGCCTTCTTGGCCGCGTGCTCGAGGCCGGCCTTGGCCACCCGCACCGCGCGCGGCTGGCCATTTACCTCGAAGAAGACCTTGATCTTGCCCTCCTCGTCGGGCGCTTCCGAGCGCCCCACCTGGCGCACGATCAGGGTCTTGCCGCGTTCGATGTGGACCGCCACCTCCTCGCGATCCTGCACGCCGTAGAAGAAGGGCGGCGTCGGCAGGCGCGACACGTCGCCGTACTCGCGACGGTGCGCGGCGTAGTCGAGGAAGACCTTCGGGTACATCAGGTAGGACGCCAGATCGGTGTCGCTCGCCTCGCGCTCGATCAGCGCTTCCAGCTCCCCGCGCCTGGCCTCGAGATCGACCGCCGAGAGGTGCGCCGCCGCCCGCCCCTGGATCGGCGCCTCGCCTTTCAACACCTTGCGCTCGAGCGCCTTGGGAAAGCCGTCGGGCGGAAAGCCCAGCTCGCCGCGGAACAGCGACACCACCGATTCGGGGAAGGCGACTTCCTTGTCGGGGTCGGCCACCTCCTCCGCCGTGAGGCCGTTGGCGACCATGAACAACGCCATGTCGCCGACGACCTTGGAGGTGGGCGTGACCTTGACGATGTCACCGAACAGGCGGTTGACCTCGGCGTAGGCGTCCGACACCTCGGGCCAGCGGTGGTCCAGCCCTACCGCGCGCGCCTGCTCGCGCAGGTTGGTGTATTGGCCGCCGGGCATCTCGTGCTTGTAGACGTCCGAGGTGCCGGCGCGCAGGTCGGGCTCGAAGGGCCGATAGGCGTTGCGCACGCCCTCCCAATAGTGCGACAGCGCCTGCAGCGCGGCGCCGTCGACCTGAGGATCGCGCTCGCCGCCCTTCAAGGCATGGGCGATCGAGCCCAGGTTGGGCTGCGAGGTGAGTCCGCTCATCGCGTCGAGCGCACCATCGACCGCGTCACAGCCGGCCTCCACCGCGGCCAGCACCGAGGCGGCGGCGATGCCGCTGGTATCGTGGGTGTGGAAGTGCAGCGGAACGCCCACCTCCTGCTTGAGCGCGGTGACCAGGGCGCTGATCGCGCGCGGACGCGCGACCCCGGCCATGTCCTTGATGCCGATGATGTGGGCGCCGGCCTTCTCGAGCTGGCTGGCGAGATCGACGTAGTATTTGAGCCCGTACTTGGGCCGGCTCGCATCGAAGATGTCGGCGGTGTAGCACAGCGTGCCCTCGCACAGCGCGCCGGACTCGACCACCGCGTCCATCGCCACGCGCATGTTGTCCACCCAGTTCAGCGAGTCGAACACGCGGAACAGGTCGACGCCGTGCTGCGCCGCCTGGGCGACAAAATAGCGCACCACGTTGTCGGCGTAGTTGGTGTAGCCCACCGCGTTCGAGCCGCGCAGCAGCATCTGGAACAGGATGTTGGGGATTGCGCCGCGCAGCAGCTTCAGGCGCTCCCATGGGTCCTCCTTGAGAAAGCGCAGCGCCACGTCGAAGGTCGCCCCGCCCCAGCACTCGAGCGAGAACAGCTGCGGCGCCATGCGCGCATAGTAGGGCGCGATCGCCAGCATGTCGTAGGTGCGCATGCGGGTGGCGAACAGCGACTGGTGCGCGTCGCGCATGGTGGTGTCGGTGAGCAGCACCCGCGGGCTGCTGCGCATCCAGTCGACGAAGCCCTGCGGCCCCAGCGCCTTCAGGCGGTCGCGCGTGCCGGTCGGGATCGGCGCCGACAGGTCGCACTTGGGCCGGATCGGTGGCGCCAGCGGCAGCGGCGGACGGCTGCGTCCCTTCATCTCCGGGTTGCCATTGACCGCCACCTGGCCGAGGAAGCGCAGCAGACGAGTGGCGCGGTCGCGCCGGCGGGTGAAGCGAAACAGTTCGGGCGTGTCGTCGATGAAGCGCGTGGTGCATTCGCCCGAGCGGAAGGCCGGGTGCAGGATCACGTTCTCGAGGAACTGCAGGTTGGTCGCCAGTCCGCGCACGCGGAACTCGCGCAGGGCCCGATCCATGCGGGCGACCGCCTCGTCGGGCGTGTGCCCCCAGGCGGTCACCTTGACCAGCAGCGAATCGTAGAAGGGCGTGATCACCGCGCCCGAATAGGCGGTGCCGGCATCGAGCCGCACGCCGAAGCCGGCTGCGCTGCGATACATGCCGATGCGCCCGTAGTCCGGCGTGAAGCCGTTCTCCGGATCCTCGGTGGTGACGCGACACTGCAGCGCATGCCCGGAGAGCCGGATCGCCTCCTGCGCGGGTACGAAAGCGCCCTCGTCGCCAATGCGGTAGCCCTCGGTGACGCGCAGCTGCGCCTTGACGATGTCGACCCCGGTCACCTCCTCGGTCACCGTGTGCTCGACCTGGATGCGCGGATTGACCTCGATGAAGTAGAACGCCCCGGTGTCGGCATCCATCAGAAACTCGACCGTGCCGGCGTGGGTGTAGTTGGCCGCACGCGCCAGGCGCAGGGCGGACTCGCACAGTTCGGCGCGGGCGCTGTCGTCGAGGTAGGGCGCGGGCGCGCGCTCGACGACCTTCTGGTTGCGGCGCTGCACCGAGCAGTCGCGCTCGAAGAGATGCACCAGATTGCCGTGGGTATCACCCAGCACCTGCACCTCGACATGGCGCGCGCGGCGCACGAGCTTCTCGAGATAGACCTCGTCGTTGCCGAAGGCCGCCGCCGCTTCGCGCCGCGCCACCTCCAGCGCGCCGGGCAGCTCCGCCGCCGACTCGACCACCCGCATGCCGCGCCCGCCCCCGCCCCAGCTCGCCTTCAGCATCAGCGGGTAGCCCACGGCTTCGGCCTGCGCCAGGGCCTCGTCGAGCACCGTGGACAGGGCGCCGGTCGCCGGCACCACCGGCACCCCCGCGCGCTGGGCGAGCTCGCGCGCCGCCACCTTGTTGCCGAGCTGGCGCATGACCTCGGCCTTCGGCCCGACGAAGGCGATCCCCGCCGCGGCGCAGGCGGCGGCGAAATCCGGGTTCTCGGACAGGAAGCCGTAGCCCGGGTGGATCGCCTCCACGCCGGCCTCGCGCGCCACGCGGATGATGTCCTCGATGTCCAGGTAGGCCTGGATCGGCTTCTTGCCGGCGCCGACGAGATAGGACTCGTCCGCCTTGAAGCGGTGCAGCGCGAAGCGGTCCTCGTTGGAGTAGATCGCGACCGTGCGCATCCCGAGTTCGGAGGCGGCACGCAGGACGCGGATCGCAATTTCGCCACGGTTGGCGACCAGCAGGCTACGGATTGTCTTCATGGATCTTCCTGATGAGCTTCGACTTCGTCACACGACGCGGCGGGCAGGAGCGCTGCGGCTGCCGGAATGCGCTCCAGTCTATTACCTCCGCGTCGCAAAGGTGTTCGGAGATTCAGCCTGGAAGGTCGTGGAACGGGTTATCAGGCGCCGGCTTGCGGAACCACATCCGACGAGAGGTCAGGCACGCCGGCGCGCGTTCCGGGCAGGCGCGGCGACGCGCGCATCGAACCCGGCCTGCGCGAACACCCGTCAGCAGACTTGTACTGACGAGGTAGCGGATCTAGTCTGAATTGTCATCGCTGCACCCCAGGGCGCCAAGGTCCTGGGCGCGGTCGCATTGCGCCGTTGTCGCGACGCCTGTCCGATCGCGAACGCCGGGAGAACGGCCATGGTCATCGAGTTCCAGGTCGACGCGACGCGCTTTCTCCAGGCGTTTCGAAACACCTTGATGCGACATGCACCCTGCAGCCCGCAGGCCTTTGCGCTGAATCTCGGGCCCTGTGGCAACCAGCCGGTCTTTCTCGACCGGATCAGCGTAAGCGGCAGCTCGACCCTGGTCCGCGCGGAGGTCAACGCCATCCATGTCGTTCAGCCTGTCTCGCTCTTTCTCACGCCGGTCGCCGCACTCGAGGCCAGCGATGCGCAGCCCGGTGCGCCGTGCTGGAATCCGACACTCGAGCTGGAGTTTGCATTGGCGATCCAGATCGAGGGCGGCACCCCGAACCTCTGCGTCAGCTTTCTGCGCGTTCGCTCCTCCCCGGCCGTCAGCAGCAGCCAGGCCTTGATCATCAGCGGATTCGTTGCGCAGTGGTTTCCCGATCTCTGCACGCCCTTCGATCTTTCGCCGCTGGCCGGTGCCCTCGGCGCGCTGCCGACCGCCGCGGCCGCCGACGTTTCCGCCGACGCCGCGCTGACGCGACTGGCCATTCGGCTCGAGCTCGGACCAGTCGCATCGAACTCCGCCAGCCAGTGGGCAGCCTTCCTCGCCGGCTCGATCAAGCCCAACCCCAACGCCGGCGCGTGGTCGATCTTCATCGATGGCGGTCTGCTGGTGCAGAGCGCGGTCGCGCGGATCACGGCGGGGCTGGCGGGGCCGATCGATGACGACACCTTCGATCTCGAGAGCGGGCCCAGCGGCATCTTTCTGACCCATATCCCCACGATCAATCCCGTCTTTTCCGGCCCGGGGGTGTCGCTTGCGTTCTCCGGCGAGGCGGTGGATGCCTGCGTGTGCTTGTGGGACGAGATCGACCTCGATGTCGACATCACGGCGCTCATCGCCTTCAGCGTCCCGGCACCCGGTGGGCGGCTTCACCTCGACCAAGGCCCCGCTCGTCGTGTGCCGGGCAGAGATCCTTCCCGCCAGCGACCCCCTGGGTCAGTTTCAGCCTCACCTCGAAGTATCGAATTTCAGCTTGCGGCTGAGCATCCCGCTGGCCCAGCTTCTGACCGAATACATCGCGGCACCCCACCCCGCACAGTTGATTCTGGTGACCAATGGCGGTGTGCGGATCTTCACCATCCCGCCGATTCCGATCCCGACCCAGGCACAGATCCAGACCACCATGCAGCAGGTCGAGCTGATGGCGCCGGCCATCTGCAAGGACTGGACGCTGGTGGAAGCCTTCTGGAAGGGTGCGCACTTCCACCCGGCGTGGATGATCGATCCTCCGCCCGACCGCGAGATTACCGGCCTGTGGCAGATCGCGGTCAGCGGCTTGAACGCCGGGCAGCGCGTGCAGTTGCTGTCGCCTGCCGGCACCGTGCTGGCGACGGCGGGGCCTGGACCGATGGGGGAAGGCGGCGCACGGCTGTCAGCCCTGGTATCGCCGGCCGCAGGCGCGATCGGTATCCAGATCGAGGGGCTCGAGGGGCAATCGCCGCCGCTGGCCCGACGCCTGCCATTGCGCCAGCACACCGGAGTCGACGGTGAAGGCGCGGACCGCCACCAGCGTGTGCGCCGTGCGAACCGGCAGATCATCATCCGCCAGAGCCAGCTGTTCGCGGTGGCGCGGATCCGGGTCGAGAAGCACTTCGGCACCGCCGCAGTGGGCACGCTCGGCGGCCGAGCCATGCTGGCGATCGTGTCGGGTGCCCGCCTCCTGGTCTGGGACATCGGACACTGCGACGCGCCACGGATCGTCCGCATCGCGCATGTCGCCGGCCTGCGCGGCGTACTGTTCGATCACCACGGTCTGGTGGCCTGGGGTCGGTCGGGACTGTTGCGGCTCGCGCAGATCCATGCGCGGCTCGAGCCGTTCGGTGATCAGGCGCCGGTCGAGGGCCTGGCTCATGCAGGCGGTCGGCTCGTGGCGGTCGCCGAAGATGGGCTTGCGCTTCGCAGCGGCGGCAGGACGATCCTGGAATCGCCCAGGCCGATCCGCGGGCTGGCGGCCGATCGCGCAGAGATCGCGACCATCGAGCTCGACACCCTGGCACTTCGCCGAGCGGACAGCTTGATCGACCCGGTCTCGGTCACGCTGCCCGAGCCCTTGTCGGTGACTGCGGCCTTTGGCCGCTCGGGTGCGTTCGCGGTCACCACGCAACGCGCCGGCACCTACGTGGTTGAGCGCGGCAACGATGGCAGCGCGACGGTTTCGGCGCACTACCCGCTGCAAGCGCCGTGGTTTGCCGAAAGCCAGCGATCCGGTCGGACGCTGCTCCGCTTCGACCGTGCGGCGGGCGCGATCACGCTCTACCGCAAGGACGCCAGCGTCACCCTCATGCGCTGAGGCTGGCGCGGTTGTCCTGGCCAGGCGATCGTCTTGCACGGCCATCGACTCGCGCGCCTCAATCAGGCGATTACGCCCTTCCCTCCCCCTCCTTGTGCGGCAGCCCTGCATCGGCGACGAGCACAATCGCACCGATGCAGGGGTAGCCCGCCATCGCAATCACATCCCCGCGTCGATGACGATTTTTAGCTTCAGGTTAATCATGGTTTGAGCACGCCAACGCGCCCGCCTCCGTGCCAGTCCCTAGAGTTCACACACCCCACACACCAATGGACTGGAGACGACTCATGAAGACCTATCGCATTGCAACGATCCCGGGCGATGGCATCGGCAAGGAGGTGATCCCCGCCGCACGCCAGGTTTTGGAAGCCCTCGCGGGACGGGACGACGGATTCCGCCTCGAGTTCGAGGACTTCGACTGGGGCGGGGACTACTACCGCGCGAACGGCGTGATGATGCCGGCGGACGGCCTCGACGCGCTGCGCGACAAGGATGCGATCCTCTTCGGCTCGGCCGGCGATCCGCACATTCCTGACCACATCACGCTGTGGGGCCTGCGCCTGAAGATCTGCCAGGGCTTCGACCAGTATGCCAACATCCGCCCGACGCGCATCCTTCCCGGCATCGACGCGCCGCTCAAGCGCTGCCGCACTGAGGATCTCGACTGGGTGATCGTGCGCGAGAACTCCGAGGGCGAGTATTCCGGGGTGGGCGGCCGCGTCCATCAGGGCCACCCGATCGAGGCCGCGACCGACGTGTCGATGATGACCCGCGTCGGCGTCGAGCGCATCCTGCGCTTCGCCTTCAAGCTCGCCCAGTCGCGGCCGCGCAAGCAGCTGACCGTGATCACAAAGAGCAACGCCCAGCGCCATGCGATGGTGATGTGGGACGAGATCGCCACCGAGGTGGCGTGCGAGTTCCCCGATGTGACCTGGGACAAGGAGCTGGTCGATGCCGCGACGGCGCGCATGGTCAATCGCCCCGCGACGCTGGACACGATCGTCGCCACCAACCTCCACGCCGACATCCTCAGCGACCTTGCGGCTGCGCTCGCCGGCAGCCTCGGCATCGCCCCCACCGGCAACATCGATCCGGAGCGCCGCTATCCGTCGATGTTCGAGCCGATCCACGGCTCGGCCTTCGACATCATGGGCAAGGGCCTGGCCAACCCGGTCGGCGCCTTCTGGTCGGCGGTGCTGATGCTCGAGCACCTCGGCGAGCCGGCCGCGGCCGCGCGCCTGATGCAGGCAGTCGAGCACGTCACCGCGGACGCGCGCCTGCACACCGGAGACCTGGGTGGCACGGCGAAGACCGCCGACGTGACCGCGGCCGTGTGCCAGTTCCTCGCCGGCGCCCAACCCCTGGGCGCCTGAGCCCGACCGACGCCCTGCGCACCCGGATCAGCCCACAAAACACTCAAGAAACGTGCGACGCCACGTCCGCCGTCGTGCCGCCCGGCAACCGGGCGCGATGACGACACGACCGTCAGGCGTGGTGGCGCACGCACGGAGGAGACCTCGATGAATCCAATGGAAATTACCCTGCTGCTGTTGGTGTTCGCGGCAGTGATGTTCGTGTGGGAGAAGATCCCGCTTGCCCTCACGTCGGTGATCGTCTGCCTGTCCCTAGTCCTGACCGGCGTCCTCGACACGAAGATCGCGTTCAACGGTTTCATCAACAGCAACGTCATCCTGTTCGTAGCGATGTTCATCGTCGGTGGCGCGCTGTTCGAAACCGGCATGGCGAACAAGATCGGCGGCCTCGTCACCCGCTTCGCCAAGACCGAACGGCAGTTGATCATTGCCATCATGGTCATCGTCGGCCTGTTGTCCGGTGTGCTGTCCAATACCGGCACCGCCGCCGTACTCATTCCCGTGGTCATCGGCATCGCCGCCAAGTCGGGATTCTCGCGCTCCCGCCTGCTGATGCCGCTGGTGTTCGCGGCCGCCATGGGCGGCAACCTCACTCTGATCGGCGCGCCCGGCAACCTGATCGCACAGAGCGCGCTGCAACAGATTGGCGAGGGCTTCGGCTTCTTCGAGTACGCGAAGATCGGCCTGCCGATGCTGGTCTGCGGCATCCTGTATTTCACCTTCTTCGGCCACCGTTTGCTTCCGAGCGCCAACAACACGACGGATCCGTACGACCCCACGCACAAACCCAGGGTCGACTACTCGGACGTACCGAAGTGGAAACAGTACATGTCCCTCGGCATTCTGCTCGCAACCATTGCCGGGATGATCTTCGAGCGTCGCATCGGCATCCCTCTGCACATCATCGGCTCGATCGGCGCGGTCCTCATAGTGCTGACCGGTGTGCTGACCGAGAAGCAGGCCTACAAGGCAATCGACTCGCAGACGATCTTCATCTTCGGCGGCACGCTGTCGCTCGCTACCGCGCTCGAGAGCACCGGCGCCGGGGCGGCCGTGGCGACGAGCGTGATGGGGCTGCTCGGCAATGACGCCTCCCCGGTGCTGCTGCTGGTCGTGATCTTCAGCATCGCCTGCGTGCTCACGAACTTCATGTCCAACACCGCGACCACCGCGCTGCTGGTGCCGATCGGCCTGTCGATCGCCGCCAGCATCGGCGCCGACCCGCGGGCCGTGCTGATGGCGATCGTCATCGGCGGCTCCTGCGCCTATGCCACGCCGATCGGCATGCCCGCCAACACCATGGTGCTCGCGGCCGGCGGCTACCGCTTCATGGACTACGTACGCTGCGGCCTGCCACTGATCTTCGTGTCCGGCGCGGTCAGCATCCCCCTGCTGCTCGTTCTCTTCCCCTTCTTCCCCGGCTGATCACCAGACCGATCCCGCCTCGATTCCGGGGGCGCCCCGAGCCTGGGGCCCCTCGACCCCACCCCCCAAAGGAGACCCCTATGCAAAGAGACACCGACGTCGCAGCCCTCACCGATGTCATGGCGAAGTTCACCGCCTACATCGGCAAGCGCCTGCCCAAGGACGTGAAGGCCAAACTGGCCGAACTTCGCACGCTGGAAACCAACCCGCTGGCCAAGTCGGTGTACGACTCGATGGCGGGCAACCAGGAAGCGGCCGACAAGCTGAACCGCCCGAGCTGCCAGGACACCGGCGTTATCCAGTATTTCGTCGAGGCCGGCGCCCACTTCCCGCTGCTCGGCGAACTGGAGGAGATCCTGAAGGAGGCGACGGCTGAGGCGACCCGCATCGGCCCGCTGCGCCACAACGCGGTCGAGACTTTCGACGAAAAGAACACTGGGACCAACACCGGCACCAACATTCCCTGGCTCGACTGGCGCATCGTGCCGGAGAAGGACAGCTGCACCATCGACGTGTACATGGCGGGCGGCGGCTGCACGCTGCCTGGCGCGGCCAAGGTGCTGATGCCGGGGCAGGGTTACGAAGGGGTCGCCGAGTTCGTCATGGACGTCATCACCGAGCGTGGCGTCAATGCCTGCCCGCCGCTGCTGGTCGGGGTCGGGGTGTCGACCTCGGTGGAGACCGCGGCGCGCCTGTCCAAGCTGGCGATCATGCGCCCGGTGGATTCGAAGAGTGACAACCCGCGCGCCGCGCTGATGGAGGAACTGCTCGAGCAGGGCCTCAACGAGATCGGCATCGGCCCCCAGGGCCTGACCGGCAACAACAGCGTGATGGGCGTCAACATCGAATCGTCCGCCCGCCATCCCTCGACCATCGGCGTGGCCGTCAATACCGGTTGTTGGGCGCACCGCCGCGGCAAGATCCGCATCAACGCCGACCTGTCCTACGAAATCCTGTCCCACGAAGGAGTGGTGCTGTGAAAAAGATCCTGACGACCCCCATCCGTGACGAAGACCTCGAAGACCTGGAGGTCGGTGACGTCGTCTATCTGACCGGCCGCCTGGTGACCTGCCGCGACGTGGCGCACCGCCGCCTGATCGAGCAAGGCCGGGAACTTCCGGTCGATCTAGAAGGCGGGGCGATCTTCCACGCTGGCCCGATCGTGCGCAAGAAGGACGACGGCACGTTCGAGATGGTCTCGATTGGCCCGACGACGAGCATGCGCATGGAGCAGTTCGAGCGTGAGTTCATCAAGCAAACTGGCGTGAAGCTGATCGTGGGCAAGGGCGGCATGGGGCCCGAGACGGCGGCCGGCTGCCAGGAGAACAAGGCGGTGCATGCCATCTTCCCGGGCGGGTGTGCCGTGCTCGCGGCGACGCTGGTCGAGGAAATCGAGGGCGCCGAGTGGCAGGACCTGGGCATGCCCGAGACCTTGTGGGTCAACCGCGTGCTCGAGTTCGGACCGCTGATCATCTCGATCGACACCAAGGGCAACAACCTCATTCAGCAGAATAAGGCTGTCTTCAACGAGAAGAAGAAGCCCGTGCTGGAGAAGATCAACACACAGCTTAGCTTCATCAAGTAAGGCCGGCGATGGGGGGGCGGCCCCCGCCTGCATTGAGGTGTGCGAATGCAGCCACCAGTTCGTCGACGAAGGTTCGGATGCGCGTCGAGAGCTGGTGGCGCTTCGGATACACGGCATAGATGTCGGCATCCGGCGTGCGATAGTCCGGCAGGACCTGGACCAGCCGGCCACTCTGCAGGTAGCGCAGCACATCCCATTCGGCGCGCATCAGGATGCCGCGCCCATCCAGCGCCCACTGCACCGCGATCTCGCCGTCGTTGGTGGCGAGGTTGCCGCGCACCTTGATCGACTCGCTCTCAGCGCCGGCGCCGTCGGCCGCGCTCAGGCGCCAGGTGCCGTAGGCGTCGTCGCCCTGGCGGATGGTGATGCAGTTATGGTGGCGCAGCTCGTTCGGCGCGCGGGGCGCACCGCGGGCCGCGAGGTAGGACGGGGCGGCACACAGCAGGCGTCGATTCGGCGCCAGGCGGCGGGCCACCACCCGTGCATCACCGGGCTCGCCGAAACGGATGCAGACGTCGAACTGGTCGTCAGTGAGCGCCGGCGGGCTCACCGAAAGCTGGAGCTGGACGTCCACTTCCGGGTAGCGCGCGACGTAGCGTGAGATGACCGGCGCCACATGCAGGCGACCGAAGCCAAGCGTCGCATTCACCCGCAGCAGCCCCTTGGGCGTGGCCTTCGCACTGCCCAGCACTTCGTTGAGCAGGTCCAACTCGGCCAGGATGCGGCGCGCGTGCTCAAGGAAAACCTCACCCTCCGGCGTCAAGTTCATGCGCCGCGTGGTGCGGTTGATCAGCGGCACACCGATGCGGGCTTCGACCTGGGCGAGACGCTTACTTACCGCCGGCGTGCTGATGCCGAGCTCGCGCGCGGCGCGGCTCAGGCTGCCGCAACTTGCGATAGCGACGAAAAAGCCGAGTTCAGCGGGCTGGATTCCCGAGTTCATCTGCGGTGATTGTTTTCTTCAGGTTAAGGATAGTTTGAGCTTACGCCGGCCATGTCAGGTCGTCCATCCACTAACTTTGGGCCTGCAAAGATCGACTCGAAATCGGCATCACATCTTCCCGGCCACCAGACCAAAGGACTCTTCCATGCAGCGCAAACGCAACGCCAAGATCGTCACCACCCTCGGTCCCGCCAGCTCAGACGCCGCCACCATCCGCGCGCTGTTCGAGGCCGGGGCTGATGTCTTCCGGCTCAATTTCAGCCACGGCACGCATGCCGATCACCGCGCGCGGCTGGAGGCCATCCGTCTCGTCGAGCATGAAGTTGGACGTCCGATCGGGGTCCTGCTCGACCTCCAGGGTCCCAAGCTGCGCGTCGGCACCTTCGCTCAGGGTGCCGTCACCCTCACTGAGGGAGCGAGCTTTCAGCTCGACCTGGATCGCGACCGACCGGGGGACCTCACCCGTGTGTCGATGCCCCACCCGGAGATCTTCGACGCCTTGATGAAGGGCACAGACCTGCTCCTCGACGACGGCCGCATCCGCCTGCGGGTCGACGAGATCCGCCCTGGCGCGGTGACCACGAGGGTCATCGCCGGCGGCAGCCTGTCCGACCGCAAGGGTGTGAACGTCCCCGGCGTCGTGTTGCCGATCTCAGCGCTGACCGCTAAGGATCGGGCCGATCTGGATTTCGGCCTTTCGCTCGGTATCGACTGGATCGCCCTGTCCTTTGTACAGCGACCGGAAGACATGGCCGAGATCAAGGGCATCGTCGCTGGCCGTGCCGGCATCATCGCCAAGCTGGAAAAGCCGGCTGCCATCGCCACCTTGGAAGCGATCGTGACGGAGAGCGACGCGGTGATGGTCGCCCGTGGCGATCTCGGCGTCGAGATGCCGCCCGAGCAGGTGCCGGCAATCCAGAAACGCATCGTCCGCGCCTGCCGCAAGGCCGGCAAACCGGTGATCGTCGCCACCCAGATGCTGGAGTCGATGATCACCGCCCCGGTGCCGACCCGCGCCGAAGCGAGCGATGTCGCCACCGCGATCTACGACGGTGCCGATGCGGTCATGCTGTCGGCGGAGTCGGCTTCGGGCCGCTACCCGGTGCAGGCGGTGCGCATGATGGACCGCATCATCGCCCAGACCGAAGGCGACCCCTTCTATCGCGAAGCCCTCGCCACGCTGCAGTCGCCCTGCCATCGCGACAAGGCCGACGCTATCGGCGCCGCGGTGCGGCATGTCGCCGGGTTGTTGCAGGTGGTTGCGACCGTCGCCTACACCAGCTCAGGCCATTCGGCGCTGAGAGTCGCGCGCGAGCGCCCTCAAGGCCCGATCCTGGGCATCACACCGCGCCTCGCCACTGCGCGCCAACTTGCCCTCGCCTGGGGAATCCATGCCGTAGCGATCGGCGATGTTGCGGATGTGACCGAGATGACCGAACTCGCTTGCGAGACGGCGTGCAAGGTAGGCCTCGGCGGCCGCGGCGACACCATCGTCATCGCGGCCGGAATGCCCTTCGGGACTTCGGGCACGACCAACCTGCTACGCATCGCAACAATCCCTTGATCGCTGCGCAGTCCGCGCCACCCGTGCCGCAATGAGTCCTAGCCCAGGCAGCGGATCACCCGGCACGGGTTGCCCGCGGCGAACACGCCTTCCGGCACGTCGCGGGTGACCACGCTGCCCGCACCGATCACGCTGCGGGCGCCGATCCTCACCCCCGGGCAGACGATGCTGCCGCCGCCGACCCACACGTCGTCGCCGATTTCCACCGCCCGGCCCACTTCCAAGCCACCCGCGCGCCCGGCGGCGTCCATCGGGTGGGTCACGGTGTAGAGGTGCACGCCGGGCCCGAACAGCACGCGCGAGCCGATGCGCACCGGGCCGACGTCCAGCACCACGCAGTCGAAATTGAAGAACACCCGCTCGCCGCATTCGATGTTGGTGCCGTAGTCGCAGTGGAAGGGCGGCTCGATCGAGACGCGGCCGGCGGCGCGCGGCAGCAGTTCGGCCAGCAGCGTCTCGCGCAGCCCGACCTCGTCGTCGGCGCTGTCGTTGAGTGCCTTGGTGAGGCGGCGGGCGCGGCTGCGCGCCGCGCACAGCTCGGGGTCCAGCGGGTTGAAGTACTCGCCGGCAAGCCACTTTTCCTTCTCGCTCTTCATCCCCTGACCCCTTTCCGCGCGGCGAGCAGCGCCCGCACCACGCCATTGGTCCAGCCGAAACCGTCCTGTACCGGATACTCGCCGCCACCGGCCTCGAGCGCCATGTCGCACACGTCGTACTTCTCCATCATCTTGCCGGTACGGCGCCAGACGCGCTCGACGAGGCCGATGAAGCGTTCGGCGATGTCGTCGGCGAGACGGTGATGCCCATAGCGGCGCAGGCCTTGCACCACGATCCAGTGCAAGGGCGCCCAGCCGTTGGGCGCATCCCACTGCTCGCCCGAGCGCTCCAGGGTGGTGACCACCCCGCCCGGGCGCAGGAAGCGCGATTCAATCACCTCGGCCATGCGCGCAGCCTGCTCCTCGTCGACCAGCCCGCAATAGAGCGCGAAGGCGCCAGCCAGGGTCCATGCCTCGCTGCGCGCGCCGCTGGGCCAGTGCCGGTCGAAGAACCAGCCGGCCGATGCATCCCAGCACTGCGCCTGGATCAGCGCACGGCGGCGCGCGGCCGCGGCGGCGAACAGCGGTGCGCGGTCGTCGCCGACACGGCCGAGCCAGTCGGCGAGCCGGCATTCGATCTCCCACAGCAGCGCATTGAGGTCGACCGCCAGCAGTTCGGTCGTGCGGATATGCGCCAGGGTCCCGCCCGGCCCGAACCAGCGGCTGCTGAAGTCCCAGCCCGACTCGGCCCCCGCCCGGATGTCGCGCAGGATGCTGGCGCGGCGCGACGCAGGAGCCTGGGCGCGAGTATGCAGGTCCTCGGCGAAGGACTCCGGACGCGCGCTGTCGCTGGCGTCCCAGTAGCGGTTCAGCAGTTCGCCGGGCGCGAGTTCGACCACGTGGGCGCCGGCACGCGGCCAGCCGGTGGACGCTGTGTCGGTCGGCGCCCCCTGCCCGCCTTGCGTGCCGAAGCCGGGGTCCATCCAGAATGCGTACTCGCGCACCAGTTGCGGTAGGAAGGGACGGATCGCGTCAAACCCACGGTGGCGCTCGAGCAGTTGCAGCAGCGCGCAGAACATCGGCGGCTGCGAGCGGCCGAGGTAATACAGGCGGGTGCCATTGGGCACGTAGCCGAAGCGCTCGATGAGGTCGGCGAAGTTGCGGATCAGGCCCTCGACCAGGTCCAGCCGCCCCGACACCGCCAGGCCTTCGGCGGTGAAGTAACTGTCCCAATAGTAGATCTCGCCAAAGCGCCCACCCGGCACGACATGGGGATGGGCGAGCGCGATCGCGCTGCTGCCGGGCCGTGCCGCCTGCGGCGCGCGCTCGAGCAAGGTCCACAGGCGGTCGATGTGCTCGGCGAGCGAGGCGCTGTCGACGAGCGCGACGGCAGGCGGCTCGGCCGGCAGCTCGAAATGGGCGCCGACGAAATCGCGCAACTGCTGCATGAAGGCGCGCTGGATGTGCGCGTCATCGAAGCGGGCGCGGCAGTCGGTAAAGGTCTTCGAGTCGGGAAAGATCCGTGCCTGCTGCACGGCCTCGAACAGCAGGCCCGCGATCTGGGCCGGTTCATGTTTCATCATGCGCTCCTCGGCATCGGCGCCGCTGATGCGGCAACCACGCTTGCTCATTTGCTGCACGGCAGCGCCGCATCGGTCGCCGGCGCGGCTGCAGCCTGGCTGCTGGCGGCGGGCTGGCGCAGCACGCGGGCGTTCCAGGCCATCACCACACACATCGCCGCCAGCACGCCAAACACCGTTGCCAGCGACCACATCTTGGCCACCTGGCCCAGCACGGGTGGGCCGATCAGGCCGCCGATGGCGTTGAAGCTGGCGATCAGGGCCAGCGTCTGCCCGCCCAGGCGACCGGCGGCCGAAAAGAACACCGGCGCCACCGCCGCGAGCCCGAGGCCGCAGGCGGCGAGCGCGGCGAACATCGCGCCCGCCGTCGCGCCGAGCACGGCCAGCAGCAGGCCGACGCCACACAAGAGCGAGCCGGCACCGATCACCGCCACCGGGCCGAAGCGGGTGACCACGGCATCGGTGAGGAAGCGGCCGACGGCCATCGTCCCGGCGAATACCGCCAGCGCCATGCCCGCCACACTCTCGCTGGCCTGAAGACCCTGATGCAGGTAGATCGCCGACCAGCCCATGATGCCGCTCTCGACGATGCCGTGGCAGCCGGCGAGCACCGCCAGCCCCTGCCAGGCGCCGGCCGGGATCGGCGTGCTGGAGGGGTTCTCCACCCCAGGGGTCTCGGGGGGCAACCGGCGCGCCACCCACACATGCAGGATCGCAGCGAGTGCACCGACCACCGTCATGTGCATCCACAGCGGCAGACCGCTGGCGGCAAGCGCGCCGCTGACGAAGGCGGACAGCATGCTGCCGACGTAGAAGGTGGCATGCAGGCGGCCCATCATGCGCGTCTTCTCGCGCAGCTCCCATTCGGCCGCCTGCTGGTTCACCGCGACGCTGACGCCGTTGTAGATCATGCCCTGCAGGAACATGCCGGCGAGCAGCCCATGCAGGCCCGGAAGCCAGGGAATCAGCGCCATCACCAGGCCGCCAGCGATGCCGAAGCGACCGATCATCGCGCGGCTGCCGATGCGCGCCAGGAACCAGCGATTGACGGGGAATGACATCACGCCGCCGAAGCCGACGGCGAACAGCACCCAGCCCCACTCGGCCGCATCGAGCGACCACAGGGACTGGAATTCGGGCTGGCGGGTCATCAGCACGCTGCCGACCACCCCCATGGAGGCGAAGCCGGTGATGAGTGCGCGCAGGCTCAGGGAAGGGAGTCTCATGATCTCGGTCAGGCAGGAAGTGCATACGCGGCCAGGGCGCACTCCAGGCCCCGGCCGCAGCCGTTAGCAGGGCAGCGCGTGCGCGCCCGTGCGCTTACTCAGAACCACACCTCCATCTGCGCGCCGAGCAGCCACTTGCTGTCGTCGTTGAAGCGGGTATTGCCGAAGCCACCGTCCGGATCCTGGGCGCTGTCGTAGCTGAAACCGTTGAGGTCCTTGTCCCACGCCAAGTAGGAGGCGAACAGGCGCAGCTCCGGACGGGCGAAGAAGCCGGCGCTGGTGTCGAGCTTGAAGGTCGGCGCCACGGTGAGCTTGTAGAAGTTGCCGCTGGCCGACGAGAAGGTGCTGTCGAGGTCCATGTACTGGACCGTGCCCTCGTACTGCATGGCGAAGTTCTGGTTGACCGCGTTGACCAGGCGGACGTTGGCCGACGCCCACTTGTAGTCATCGCCCTTGTTGAAGCGGTCCTTGCTGACTTCGGCCATCAGCGCCGGCGCGATCTTCCAGTCGGCATTGAGGTCGGTCACCCCCATCGTGAACACGCGCACGGCTTCGGCATCCTCGAGCAGACTGCCCTCCCCGCCCAGGCGCTTGACCTCCGCACCCAGCCCGTGGCCGACAAGGAAGCCGGTCTTGGAGAAACCGTTGGCGACGCCGTAGAAACTCGGCGCATGGTAGGCGAACAGACCGTGATAGCCGGTGGTGGCACGGTCGGGGTTGGCGACGTCATTCTGCTTCGCCCGCAATCCGTTGAGCATGAACTGCCAGTTGCCGATGTAGTTGTTGCTGGTGACGATGTAGCTCTTGCCGCGACGGTCATCGGCCTCGTCGACGATGAAGTCGCGCCCATACACCGAGAAGCTGCTCTTCCAGTCCGGCGTCACCTGCGCATCGTAGAAGCCGGCACCGGTGCCGGCGAGGAAGATCACGTCGCTGTCGAAAAAGTGGATGTCGTAGTTCTTCTTGTCGAAGCGCTTGCCCGCCCACAGCGTCGCGCCCTCGAAGGCCGTGCCCTTGAAGGCGGCCAGGTTGCCGAGCTCGGCGAAGACGTGGCGCACGTTGACGCCGTTCTCGTCCGAGGTCCAGTCGTTGTTGCTGTTGGTGCCATCGGCCAGCATGAAGTGGAACACGCCGGTGGTGCCGTCGGCGGTCTGGAAGCGCTTGGCCATCTTGGCCTCGACATAGGTGTCGGTCTCGACGCCCAGACGGCCGACCGCGCCACCGAGCCTGCCGGCCGGGCTGAAATAAGGGCCGACGCCTTCGACGGTGAATTGATCCTTGCCGGAGATCGTCCCCGAGCGCGCGTAGGCGCCGAACTCGAACGAGTCCGCGGTTTCGGCCGCCTTTTCGGTGAGCGCGGCCTGGGTCGCGGTGGCGGCCTTGGCCGCGCTGGCGACGCTGTCGGCCTTGCGCGCGACTTCGCCGGCCTGCTGAGCCTCGGTCTTGACCGCCTGCAGCATGGCCTCGAGCCTGGCGATGCGCGCCTCGAGCTCGCGCACCTGGTTCGCAGCGGCGTCACCAGCCGCGTTGGCCGCACCACAGAAGGCGAGCGTCAGCGCGACGACGAGTGTGGTTCTTTTCATCATTTCAAGTCTCCTCATCACAGGATTTACGGCAATGGAATCGCTACACGGCCGACTCGGACGCTCGTCTGGTGGCGTGCTGCAAAGAACACTTCATGCGTTTCTCGGGAACGAACGCTCCCTCGGCAGCGACGCTGGGCGTCTGCCGGTCATCACCCCGGCGCGCGCTCGGCGCGCGTGCAGGGGCCTCAGCTCAGGACCAAACTGGAAGGGCCGCGCGCGGTGGCACCGCCTTACGGCCCGGGGTTCACTCGGGCATGGCCGCACCCACCCGGTCGGAGAACATCACCGGCGCGGTCTGGTTCGCCCCCACCGCCTTTGTGCTTCCGGGTTGCAGCGGACGGGCGAAGGCCTTGCCGCCGGCATCGAACAGGTGGCAATGCTCGGGCGGAATGCGGTAGCCCACGGTCTGGCCGACGGCCACATCCGAGCGGCTCGGGTCGCGCACCACCCAGGGCTCGCCGATGTCGCCGCTGTCGAGGTAGTGGTAGGTCTCGTTGCCCATGTGCTCGACGAACAGCACGTCGGCCAGGTTGGGCGCGCTCGACACGTCACCCCACTCGATGTGCTCGGGACGGATACCCAGCTTGACCGCGCTGCCCTCGGCGCTTGCCGGCGTGGCGATCGGCAGCGTGAGCGGCTTGCCGTTCCACAGCTTCACCACGCTTTCCGCGCCGCTGCGCACCAGGGTCGCCGGCATCAGGTTCATCTTCGGCGAGCCGATGAACTGGGCGACGAAGGTGTTGGCCGGGTGGTCGTAGAGCTCGAGCGGGGTGCCGACCTGCTCGATGTTGCCGCGGTTGAGCACGACGATGCGCTGCGCCAGCGTCATCGCCTCGACCTGGTCGTGGGTGACGTAGATGATGGTCGAACCCAGGCGACGGTGCAGGCTGGCGATCTCCATGCGCATCTGCACGCGCAGCGCGGCATCGAGGTTGGACAGCGGCTCGTCGAACAGGAAGAGCTTGGGCTCGCGCGCAATCGCGCGCCCGATCGCCACGCGCTGGCGCTGGCCGCCCGACAGGTCCTTGGGCTTGCGCTGCAGCAGCGGCTCGAGCTGCAGGATGCGGGCGCTGTCCATCACGCGCCGGTCGATCTCGGCCGCCGGCAGCTTGGCCAGCTTCATGCCGAAGGCGATGTTTTCGTACACGCTCATGTGCGGATACAGCGCGTAGGACTGGAACACCATGCCGATGCCGCGTTCGGCCGGGGTGTCGTCATTGACGTAGCGGCCATCGATGTACATGCCGCCGCCGGTGATGTCCTCCAGGCCGGCGATCATGCGCAGCAGGGTGGATTTGCCGCAGCCCGAGGGGCCGACGAAGACGACGAATTCGCCGCTGTGGACTTCGAGGTCCAGCGACTTCACCACCACGGCGTTGTCGCCGTAGCGCTTGTTGATCTGCTTGAGTGTCAGTTGAGCCATGATGCTCCTACCTCCTTCGGTGGCGCGCCGCGCACGGTGCGCCGGAATTCGCTCGCGGGACGGCCGACGCCGCCCCGTCTCCTTGTCGTTCGGGTCTCAGCCCTTCACTGCACCGGCGGTCAGCCCGCTGACGATGCGCTTCTGGAAGATCAGCACCATGACGATGATCGGCAGGGTCACCGTCACCGAGGCGGCCATGATGCTTCCCCACGGCAGCTCGTACTGCGAGGCGCCCTGCAGCAGCGCGATCGCCACCGGGACGGTGCGGTTCTCGCCCGAGATCACGAAGGTGAGTGCGAACATGAACTCGTTCCAGGCGCCGATGAAGGCGAGCAGTCCGGTGGTCACCAGCGCCGGACCCATGATCGGGGCGAACACCTTGGTGATGATCACCCACAGGCTGGCGCCATCGACGATCGCGGCCTCCTCGAGCTCGACCGGGATGTTCTTCATGAAGGTCGTCAGCACCCAGATCGTGAAGGGCAGCGAGAAGGTGGTGTAGGACACCACCAGCGCGCCGAGCGAGTCGTACAGGCCGAGGAAGCGCACCAGCTCGAACATCCCCGACAGCACCGCCACCTGCGGGAACATCGACACGCACAGGATGGTGAACAGCAGCGCGCGCTGGCCGCGAAAGCGGATCCGGGCGAGCGCGAAGGCGCCGGTGATCGACACCAGCAGGCAGCCGCCCACCGTCACCGTGGCCACCAGCACCGAGTTCGCCAGGCTGCGGCCGACCCCGTTGTGCACCAGCGCGGTCGCGTAGTTCTCCCAGTGGAAGGAGGTGGGCAGGTAGCTCGGCAGGAACAGGTCCTGGCCGGTCTGCAGCGAGGTGATGATCGCGTTGTAGAACGGGAACACGCTGACCACCGTGACCAGGGCCGCGGCGGCGTAGATCCACGCCAGGCGCGCCGCATTCTGTTGCTTGCGGGTGAGCTTCATGCCTGCTTCTCCTTGGGTTCGGCGATGCGGCCGATGTAGAGGAAGACTGCCGCCACGCCGGCGACCATCATGAACACCAGCACCGAGGCGGCCGAGCCGACGCCCATCTCCTGGTACACCACCATCTGCTCGCGGGCATAGCCGGAGATCGAGATCGTCGCCTCGCTGTTGGAGGTCAGCACGTAGATCAGGTCGAACACGCGCAGCGCGTCCATGGTGCGGAAGATCAGCGCCACCAGCATGGCCGGGAAGATCAGCGGCAGTGTGATGCGCCGGAAGCGCTGCCAGGCACTGGCGCCATCGACGCGCGCCGCCTCGTAGAGATCGGAGGGCACCATCTGCAGCGCCGCCAGCAGCATCAGGGCCATGAAGGGAATGGTCTTCCACACGTCGGCGATGACCACCGCCCACAGCGACAGCGTCGGCTCGGCAATCCAGGCCAGCGGGGCGTCGATCATGCCGATGCGCATCAGCAGGTCGTTGATCGTTCCGTACTGGTCGTGGAACATCCAGCTGAACATCTTGGCGGTGACGATGGTGGGGATCGCCCACGGCACCAGGATGGCGGTCCGTACCAGGCCCTGGCCGCGGAACTTCTGGTTCATCAGCAGCGCCAGCAGCAGCCCGAACAACAGCTCCAGGCTCACCGAGATGACGGTAAACCACAGGGTGTTGCCGATCGCCTGCCACCACAGCGGATCAGCCAGCACGCCATATGCCTCGCCGTCGATGAAGTCCAGATAGTTGGCGAAGCCGACCAGTTCGTACTCGTCGGGCGTGTCGAGACGGGCGTCGGTGAAGCTGTAGAGCAGCGTGCGCAGCAGCGGCCAGCCGGCCACCCCGGCCAGCAGCACCAGCGTCGGTGCCACCAGCAGCCAGGCGGCGCGGGCGCGGCGCGACTGCAGGCCGCGCTTGCGGACGTGCGCTGCCGGTGGCGCGGATGGACTCGCGGCGGCCGCCGCGAGTTCGGTCTTGGGGTTCATGGTCTTCCTCCTATGGTCGTTTCAGGCGTCGCTCGCCGTTCCGGCAACCCGGCCGGCGAGCCGGGCGCCGAAGCCCCCTGCCCTGCCGACGCTGGCGCAGCGGCTTACTTCCACTCGCGGCCCTTGAAGCGCTTCAGGCGGCCTTCGAGGTCGGCCAGCGCGGCTTCCGCACTGGCGCGCCCGCTCAGGGTGTCGTAGGCGGCGTTCCAGATCGCCTTCGAGACCTTCGGATACTCGGTGCGGGTGACCGTCGAGGGGCGCGCGACAGCGCCATCAAAGGCTTGCTTCAGCAGCGTCAGGTGCGGGCCCTTGGCCTGCACTTCCGCGTCCTCGTAGACGTCGAGGCGCGCCGGCGAGACGCCCATCTGGAGGAAGTTCTGGCGCTGGCTCTCGAAGTCGGCAAGCATGCGCACCAGCGCGATCGCGGCCTCGGGCACCTGGGTGTAGGCACTCACCGCCCATTGCCAGCCCCCCAGCGCGGCCGCATGCTGGCCGCCCTCGCCGCCCCGCGGCAGCGGCATCATGCCGACCTTGCCCTTGACCGGGCTGGCGTCGTCCTGGCTCAGCAGGTAGGCATAGGGCCAGTTGCGCATGAACACCGCGTCGCCGTTCTGGAACACCGCGCGTGCCTCCTCCTCCTGGTAGGCCAGCACGCCCTTGGGCGAAATGGTGTCGATCCAGCCCGCGGCCGTCTTCAAGGCTTCGATCGCCTTCGGGTTGTTGGCCGAGATGCTGCCGTCGGCCTCGACGAAGCTGCCGCCGCCGAAGGAAGCGACCCACTCCAGCGCATCGCAGGTCAGGCCCTCGTAGGCCTTGCCCTGGAACACGAAGCCATGCAGGTTGCGGCTGCCCGCGGCGCGCTCGGCGTCCTGGATCTTCGCGGCGATGCGCGCCATCTCCTGCCAGGTCCTGGGCGGCTGCTCGCCGTACTTCTGGAGCAGGTCGCTGCGGTAGAACAGCACGCCGGCGTCGATGAAGTTGGGTACGCCCTTCACCCGGCCATTGACGAGGTTGTTCTGCCACACCGACGGGAAGAAGGCCGGCTCCAGATCCTTGACGTGCTCGGTGAGGTCGAGCAGATGGCGGTCGAGCACACCGGGCCAGACGACGTCGATCGCCATCACATCCACCACCTTGCTGTCCTTGGTGGCGAAGATCTGCTGCAGCATCGACAGCTTCTCGTCGGACGCGCGCGGCAGGTCGATGAACTGCAGCTTGTGCGGCGTCTCGGCTTCGAAGCGGGCCTTGACGTAGTCGCAGAAGCTTTTCACGGTGGCGCCGGCGCCACATTCCATCTTTACGGTGTCGGCCTGGGCGAGGCTGGCGCCGAGGCTGAGCAGGGCGGCAGCGGCGATTTTCTTGAGTTTCATGCTTGTGTCTCCTCCATGGATTGAACCGGGCCGGGGCGGTCACGAGCCGCCCACGGGGTGTTGCGATCAGGCTGTGCGGTAGACGCGCGCCTCATAGGGTTCGAGCGAAATCGTGTCGGTGTCGGCGTGGGCCGCCACCGGGCGGTTGGCGAGCAGCAGGTCGGCATGGCGCAGCGCGCAGTGGGCGTCGGCAAAGCACGCCGTGCGGCCACTGAGGTTGGTGATGACGACGATGCGGCTGTCATCCTCGCTGCGGCTGTAGGCATAGACCTGCGTATCCGCCGGCCCCAGCAGCGCGTAGCGGCCATACACCAGAGTCGGCTCCGCCTTGCGCAGCGCGATCAGGCGGCGGTAGTAACCGAGCACCGAATCGGGATCGCCCTGCTGCGCGGCGACGTTGATGCGCGGGTAGTTGGGATTGAGCTTCAGCCACGGCGTGGCGCGGCTGAAGCCGGCGTTGGCGCTGGCATCCCACTGCATCGGGGTGCGCGAGTGATCGCGCGCGGTCAGCGACACGTCGGCGAGGATGGTGGCCTCGTCGTCGCCCGCCGCACGGCGCAGCGCGAACTGGTTCTTCGCCCACACGTCGTTGAAGTCGTCGGCTGACTCGAACACGGTGTTGGTCATGCCGATCTCCTGGCCCTGGTAGATGAAGGGCGTGCCCTGCATCAGGAAGTACAGGGTGGCGAGCACGGTGGCGCTGGCGTGCCAGTGATGCACCGGGTCGCCCCACTTCGACACGATGCGCGGGATGTCGTGGTTCTCCAGGAACAGCGCATTCCAGCCCACGCCGTGCAGGCTGTCCTGCCAGGCGGTGAACACCTTCTTCAGCGCCACCACGTCGAGCGGCTCGCGCGGCGCCTCGGACCACAGCGCCAGGTGCTCGAACTGGAAGATCATGTTCAGGCGCTGGTGTTTCTCGCCGACCCAGTCCACCGCCTGCTTCGGCGACACGCCGTTGGCCTCGCCCACCGTCATCACGTCGTAGTGGTTGAAGGTGTTGCGGCACAGGTCGTCCATGTACTCGAGCACGCCGTTGACGTTCATGTGCATCGGCTGGCTCGGCACGTAGTCCAGGCCCTCCGGGTTGGGCAGGTCGGGCAGGCCGTCGACCTTCTTCATGTGGCTGACCGCGTCGAGGCGGAAACCGTCGATGCCCTTGTCCAGCCACCAGCGCACCATGTCGAAGATGGCACCGCGCACCGCATGGTTCTCCCAGTTAAGGTCGGGCTGGCGGGCGGAGAACAGGTGCAGGAAGTACTGGCCGGTGGTGGTGTCGTACTTCCACGCCGAGCCCTTGAAGATGCTCTCCCAGTTGTTCGGCTCGTGGCCGTCCTTGCCATCGCGCCACACGTACCAGTCGCGCTTGGGGTTGTCGCGCGAGGAGCGCGACTCGACGAACCAGGCGTGCTCGTCGCTGGTGTGGTTCACCACCAGATCGAGGATCAGCTTCATGCCGCGCCGGTGCGTCTCGGCGAGCAGGCGGTCGAAGTCGGCCAGGGTGCCGAACTCGTCCATGATGTCCTGGTAGTCGCTGATGTCGTAGCCGTTGTCGTCGTTGGGCGACTTGTACATCGGGCAGATCCAGATCACGTCGATGCCCAGCCACTTCAGGTAGTCGAGGCGCTCGGTGATGCCGTTGAGGTCGCCGATGCCGTCGCCGTTCGAGTCCATGAAGCTGCGCGGGTAGATCTGGTAGGCCACCGCCTCCTTCCACCAGGCGCGGGTCGGGGTCTTTGCGATCGGGGTGTGCTTGCTCATGTCGGTTCCGTGGTTCTTGTCAGGGTCGGGGTCGGTGTCTGTGTCGGCCTCGCCGCCCACCGGGGCGGCGGGTTCGTCGTTCAGGCCGTGCAGGCGATGGCGAAGGCTTCGTAGGGGGCCAGCGCCAGCACCGGGGCAAGCCGGGTGCGCAGGCCGTGGTTCGCGCTCAGGCATTCGCCCTCGAGCCCGGCGATCGCCGCCGGCAGCTCGACGCGCAGCGGCTCGGCGGCAAAGCTGGCGACGACCACGACACGCGCGTCGCCGAGGCGGCGCTCGTAGGCGTACACCTGCGGGTGTGCCGGCAGCAGGTCGCAATAGTCGCCGTACACCATCACCGGGCGCGTCTTGCGCAGCGCGATCAGGCGGCGGTAGTGGTGGAAGATCGAGTCCGCGTCGGCGATCGCCGCGGCGACGTTGATCTGCGCATAGTTGGGGTTCACCTTCAGCCAGGGCCTGGCGGTGGAAAAGCCGGCGTTCGCGGTGGCGTCCCACTGCATCGGGGTGCGCGCGTTGTCGCGGCCGTTGGCCCAGATGCCCTGCATCATGTCCTCGTGCGCCACGCCAGCGGCGGTCCGCTCGCGGTACAGGTTCAGGGTCTCGATGTCCTGGTAGTCGTCGATCGAGTCGAAGCGCACGTTGGTCATGCCGATCTCCTCGCCCTGATACACATAGGGCGTGCCCTTCAGGAAATGCAGCACGGTGGCGAGCATCTTCGCGGACTCGACACGGTAGCGGCCATCGTCGCCGTACTTCGACACCGCGCGCGGCAGGTCGTGATTGCACCAGAACAGCGAGTTCCAGCCCTGGTCGGCGAGCTCGGTCTGCCACTTGCCCATCACGCGCTTGAACTCGACCAGGTCGAAGGCGCGCGGCTTCCACTTGCCCTCGACCGGATCGAAGGTGATCGTGACGTGCTCGAACTGGAACACCATCGACAGCTCGTGGCGGGCCGGGTCGGAATACAGCTTTGCGGTCTCGGGCGTCGCGCTCCAGGTTTCGCCCACGGTGAGCACGTCGCGGCGGCCGAAGGTGGCGGCGTTCATCTGCTGCAGCAGCGTGTGCAGGCGCGGGCCGTTGGCCATGATCTTGCGGTCGACGTCCTTGCCGATGAGGTCGATGACGTCCATGCGGAAGCCGCCGATGCCGCGGTCCAGCCACCAGTTCATCATGCGGTGCACTTCGTCCTGCACCTGCGGGTTGTCCCAGTTGAGGTCAGGCTGGCGGCGCGAGAACTGGTGGAAGTAGTACTCGCCGCTGGCGGCATCGAACTCCCATGCCGAACCGCCGAAGTACGAGCGCTGATCGTCCGGCAGGCCACCGTCGGCAGTGGGCCGACGCCAGATGTAGTAGTCGCGATAGGGGCTGTCCTTCGACTTGCGGGCCTCGACGAACCAGGGGTGCTCGTCCGAGCTGTGATTGACGACCAGGTCCATGACGATACGGATGCCGCGCCGGCCGGCCTCGGCGATCAGCCGGTCCATGTCGGCCAGGGTGCCGAACTCGGGCGCGATGTCCTGGTAGTCGGAGATGTCGTAGCCGTTGTCGTCCATCGGCGAGCGGAACACCGGCGACAGCCAGATCACGCCCACGCCGAGCTGCTGCAGGTAATCCAGCCGAGAGATGATGCCGGGCAGGTCGCCCATGCCGTCGCCATTGCCGTCGGCAAAGCTGCGCGGATAGATCTGATACACCACCGCGTCATGCCACCACTTGCGCTCCACGTCCGTCTCCTCGTCGTCCCTGTCGGTTCCGGATCACCCGGCGTGATGGGAATCCATCAATCCGGCTAATCGCCACATAAGCTCCAAAGCGGTTTGAATCCTATTCCGAAGCGCTTTGGCTGTAAAGCATTTTCTTCAACGGATTTCAGTTTCCCTATGATCAGCCGCCCGCGGTGCTAGAATCCAAAGCACTTTGGAACAAGGGCCGCACCCGCCCGCTGGAGCAAGCACATGAAAGTCAATCTGAAGACGCTTTCCGAATCCCTGGGGCTATCCCAGACCACCGTCAGTCGGGCGCTCAACGGCTACACCGACGTGGCGGAGGCGACCCGGCGGCGGGTCAAGGAAGCGGCGGCGGCGATGGGCTACCAGCCGGACCCGCTGGCGCGGCGGCTGGCAACGGGTCGCACTGACACCATCGGCATGGTGTTTCCGTTCAATGCGACCGAGTTCGGCGACCACCGCTTCGGCGAGGTGGTGGCCGGACTCACCGAGGGCCTGGCCAAGCACAACATGGACCTCAACATCATTCCCACCCGGCCCGAGAACGAACTCGAGACCTACGCGCGCATCATCGACACGCGCCGGGTCGACGCCTTCATCGTGGGCTGGACCCAGGTCCATGATCCGCGCATCGCCCTGCTGCAGAGGCGCGGCTTTCCCTTCCTCGCCTACGGCCGCACGCAGACCGACAAGCCCTACCCGTGGTTCGACTTCGACAACGAAGCCGGTGCGCGCATGGCGGTCGAACGCCTGATCGGACTGGGCCACCGCCGGGTGGCGATCATCCACGCCCCACTGGGCTTCAACTTCGCCGCGCAGCGCTTCGCCGGCTATCTCGCCGCGCTCGAGGCGGCGGGCATCGCGCGCGATGACACGCTGATCGCCGACGCCCGCCTCAGCCGGCTCGCCGGCTACGCGGCGATGCACGCCCTGCTCGCGCGCCCCGATCCCCCCACGGCGGTGCTGATCGACAACAACCTCGCCGGCGTCGGTGCGCTGCGCGCGGTGGGCGACCTGCAGCTGCGCCCGGGGAGGGACATCTCGCTCATCGTCTATGACGGCGTCTCGCCCGACATCCCGCTGCCCTACCGGGTGAGCCGGGTCGAACAGGCGACCGGTGAGCGCACCGGCCTCAAGATGGCCGAACAGATCGTCGCGGTGCTCAATGGCAAGCCGGTCGGCCGCATCCACCACCTGGCCAGGCCGCGCCTCGTGCCGGGCGAGACCGACGGCCCGCTCGACAGCGCGATGGCCGCCGCGGGGGCGCCGGCCGTCGCCCCGGCGCCCCCGCAGGCGGCGCCCGAGCCACGCCCGCGCGCGCGCAAGAAGCTGGCAAGTCCGCTCAGCTAGCATGGGAGATCAGCGCCTCGAAGCGTGCCTGCAAGGATTCGAGCTCACGCTGCAGCGCACGCTCCTCGACCGGCTCACCGGTGGCGGTGATGCGGCGCATGGCCACACCGACCGCCAGCACGTCGATCAGCAGCAGATGCAGGATGCGTGACACCATCGACAGATAGCCGGCGCCCTCCTCCGGATGCGCCACTTCCAGCGCCACCGTCGCCCGCCGCGCAAGCGGCGATCCCGCGGCGGTGAGCGCGATCACCGCCGCGCCCGCCTGCAGGGCGGCATCCGCCGCCTGCAGTGTTTCTGCCAGGCTGCCCGACTTGGAAATCGCCACCACCACATCGCCCGGACCGAGCAGGCGCGCGGCCATGAGCTGGATGTGACTGTCGATGTAGGCGTTGCTCGGAATGCTGAAGCGGAAGAACTTGTGCTGGCCGTCAAGTGCGGCGACGCTGGAGTTGCCCACGCCGTAGAGCTCGATGCGGCGCGCCGCCGCCAGCAGCGCGATGGCGCGCTCGATCGCCGCGCCGTCGAGCTGGTCGCGCAGCTTCATGATCGCCGAGCTGGTGTTGTTGAAGATCTTCGCCACCAGCTCCGCGCCGGGATCACCGATCCGCACCTGGCTGTGGCGCACCGGCACCGCGGCGGTGAGGCCCGAGGCGAGCTTGAGCTTGAAGTCCGACAGACCCTGCATGCCGAGCGAACGACAGAAGCGGATCACCGTTGGCTGGCTGACCTCGGCCTTGGCCGCGATCTCGGCCACCGGGTCGTTGAGCACGGTGCGCGGCTGCTCCAGCACCAGGCTCGCCACGCGCCGCTCGGCCGGGCTCAGACTGTCCATGCCGGCACGGATGCGCTCGAGCAACTGGCCGGAGTCCGCATGGTCCTGCAGGTGGTTGCGCAGCACCTCGGCCGCGCCGCGCAGGCCGGTCTGGTCCGACAGCACGAGGTAGGTGGGGATGCGCGACACGAACTCGGTGTTGCGGCCCTTGTTCTCGAACGCACGGCGGAAGCTCGACTGCTCTATGAAGCCCGCCAGATCACGCACCAGCGCGCTGCCGACATAGATGCCGCCGGTCGCGTTGAGCATCACCGCAAGATTGCCCGCCGCGGTGCCGAGCATCCCGCACAGGCAATCGAGGGCGCGCCGGCACAGCGCGTCGCCCTCGTGCAGGCCGCGACGCAGCACCTCGTCAGCCGAGTCGATGTGCGCCGCACTCCCTTCGTCGGCTGCCAGCGCCTCGTGGATCAGCACCAGGCCGGAAGCCGAGATCAGCCGCTCCGAGGACACGTGCAACCAGCGCTTCCAGGCGTGGCGCAGCACGACCAGTTCGGTTTCGTTGGCCGGCGAGAAGGCCATGTGGCCGCCCTCGGAGGCCAGCGTCGCCCAGCGCTCACCGTTGGGGATCAGGGCCGACACACCGAGGCCGGTGCTGGCGCCGATGAGACCGATCACGCCCTCGGCACGCGCCTCGCCGCCACCGATCCGGCGCTTCTCGTCGGGCGCGAGCTTGGGCAGCGCCATCGCCATCGCCACGAAGTCATTCACCGCGAGCAGGGTGTGCATGCCGAGCGCGCCGCGCACCGCCTCGATCGAGAACTGCCAGTCACGATTGGTCATGCGCACGATGTCGCCGTCGATCGGGTTCGACAAGGCCATGGCCGCATGCAGCGGCCGTGGCCCGTCGATGCCCTCGAGATAGGCGCGGCACACTGCCTCGATGCCCGCATAGTCCGCGCAAGCCAGGTTGGCCGGCTGCTCGAAGTCGCCCGGCGCGACCTCCAGGGCGAAGCGCGCCGTGGTCGCACCGATGTTGGCGACCAGCCGCGGCCCCGCCGCATAGGCCCCCACCCGCGCCAGCTTCGGCGATTCGTCGTTGCGTCCCATGTCCCGTTCGCTCCTTGATGCGGCTCCACCCGTGGACCCGCAATGATGCCCGACGACGAGGCCGACTCAGCGCGCGCGCAGCTGCGAGGCCGCGCGCGCACGGCGACCGATCTCGTCCCAGTCGCGTGCCTTCACCAGCGCATCGGGCGCCAGCCAGGAGCCGCCCACGCACAGCACGTTGGGCAGGGCGAGGAAGTCGGCGGCATTGTCGACGCTGACGCCGCCGGTGGGGCAGAAACGCAGCTCCGGCAGCGGACCATGGAGCGCCCTCAGCATGCCCACGCCACCGGCCTGCTGGGCCGGAAAGAGCTTGAGCCGGGTGAAGCCGGCCTCGGCCGCGCTCATCGCCTCGGAGGTGGTCATCACGCCGGGCAGCAGCGGAAAGCTCGATTCGCGCGCGGCGGCCGTCAGCCGCGGCGTGAGCCCGGGCGAGACCGCGAAACGCGCACCGGCACGCTCGACGGCGACGAGCTGTTCGGGCGTGGTCACGGTGCCGGCGCCCACCACCGCCTCGGGCACGGCCTCGGACAGGCAGGCGATGACCGACATCGCATTCGGCGTGCGCAGCGTCACCTCCAGCACGCGCACGCCATTGTCGACCAGCGCGCGCGCGAGCGGCACCGCGTCGACGACCTCCTCGATCACCAGCACGGGCATGACCGGCCCCAGCCCCAGAATCTGGTCCAGCACTTGTTGTTTCGAATCCATGACGACCTCGATGGCAAAAATTCGGTTCGATGACGGCGCCCGGACCGGCGGTCCGCGCACCGCAGGGGATCAGGCCGGCAGCCCGAAACTCATGGCGCCGTCCTCGGCGCCCGACACCTGGCTGCGGAAGCCGCTGAAGAGCTCGCGCCCCATTCCGTGCTGGTTGGCCGACAGGTCCGCCTGCGCAGGCGTGCGCACGGCCAGTTCGGCGGCCTCGACGCGCAGCTCGAGCACGCCCTGCTCGGCATCGACGCGCACGATATCGCCGTCCTGCACGCGGGCGATCAGGCCGCCGTCACAGGCTTCGGGCGTGACATGGATCGCTGCCGGCACCTTGCCCGACGCGCCCGACATGCGCCCGTCGGTGACCAGTGCCACACGCTGGCCGTTGTCGAGCAGGTTGGCCAGCGTGGGCGTGAGGCCGTGCAGCTCGGGCATGCCGTTCGCCCTGGGCCCCTGAAAACGCACCACGGCGACGAAATCGCCGGTCAGCTCGCCACGCTTGTAGGCGGCGATCAAGGCTTCCTGCGAGGCAAACACCTTGGCCGGCGCCTCGACCACGCGCAGCTCGGGCGCCACCGCCGACACCTTGGTCACCGCCCGGCCGAGGTTGCCCGCCAGCACCTTCAGGCCACCGTCGGCCGAGAAAGGCTGCGCGGCGGACGTCAGCACGCTGGGGTCCAGGCTCTCGGCCGGCCCCTCGACCCATTGCAGACGGCCGTCCTCGAGCAGCGGCTGGCGGCGGTACAGCGACAGGCCGCGGCCGACCACGGTATCGACCTCCTCGTGCAGCAGGCCGGCGTCGAGCAGCTCGCCGATCAGCAGACCGGTGCCGCCGGCGGCGTGGAAGGCATTCACGTCGGCACTGCCGTTCGGATAGACGCGGGCGAGCAGCGGAACGCAGGCCGACAGTTCGTCGAAATCGGTCCAGTCGATGTGGATGCCGGCGGCACGCGCGATCGCCACCAGGTGCAGGGTGTGATTGGTGGAGCCGCCAGTGGCCAGCAGCGCGACGATCGCATTGACGATGGTGCGCTCGTCCACCATGCGCCCGATCGGCGTGAAGCGGCCGCCCTCGCGCGTGATCGCCGCCGCCTGGCGCGCGGCTTCGCGGGTCAGCGCCTCGCGCAGCGCGGTGCCGGGCGGCACGAAGGCGGCGCCCGGCAGGTGCAGGCCCATCACTTCCATCAGCATCTGGTTGCTATTGGCCGTGCCATAGAAGGTGCAGGTGCCGACCGAGTGGTAGGCGCGCGCCTCGGCCTCGAGCAGCTCGGCCTTGCCGATCTCGCCGGCGGCATAGCGCTGGCGGATCGCCGCCTTCTCCTTGTTCGACAGGCCCGAGCCCATCGGCCCGGCGGGCACGAACACCGTCGGCAGGTGACCGAAGGACAGCGCGCCGATCAGCAGGCCAGGCACGATCTTGTCGCACACGCCGAGGCACAGCGCGGCGTCGAACATGTTGTGCGACAGCGCCACCGCGGTCGCCATCGCGATCACGTCGCGCGAGAAGAGCGACAGCTCCATGCCCGGCTGGCCCTGGGTGACGCCGTCGCACATGGCCGGCACGCCACCGGCGAACTGCGCGGTGGCGCCGGCCTCGCGCGCGGCCTGCTTGATCCATTCCGGGAAGGCATGAAAGGGCTGATGCGCCGACAGCATGTCGTTATAGGAGGACACGATGGCCAGGTTGGGCCGACGCTGCTCGCGCAGCATGATCTTGTCGCCGGCGGGCGCCGCGGCAAAGCCGTGGGCGAGATTGGTGCAGGACAGCGAGCCGCGCAGCGGACCTGCGCGCGAGGCGTCGTCCACGCGCTGCAGGTAAGCCGCGCGCGACTGGGCACTGCGAGCCTGGATGCGGCGGGTCACGTGCTGCAGCGTCGGATGGATGGCCATCTGGGTGTTCTCCATTCAAGGTGTAGTCGAAGAGTAGTTTAACTACATTTCTTTTGCAAGCCCCTCGTGCACCCTTGAACCCGGCGGGACGCGGGCATTCTGCTGAATTCGCCTATGTACTTCCTTGCGAGCCAGGACCGGACACGAACCGCGTACAACAGGGCCGTGGAGGGAATTTGGCCCAAAGCGCTTGCATTTTGTAGTTTTCCTACTTATAGTCCGATCAACGATTCACTGAAGCCCACTCATCAACACGCGAGATCAAGATGTCACTACACACTGGACAAGACGTCGTTCTCTTCGGCGGCACGGGTGACCTGGTGATGCGCAAGCTGCTGCCCGCGCTCTACCACCTGCACTGCGCCAACATGCTCGGCGCCGACGTCTCGATCATCGGCGTCGCCCGCGAGACACTCGACACCGCCGGCTACCGCCGGCTCGCCGCCGAGCAGTGCGAACGCTTCCTGAAGGGACACTTCGATGCCGCGCATTGGGAGGCCTTCGAAGCCCGCCTCCACTACATCGCGCTCGACGCCCGCAATGCTGCCGGCTTCATTCCCCTGCGCGAGCGCCTCGGCGCGGTCACCAGCCGCTCCCAGGTCTATTACCTGTCGACCGCACCGGCGCTATTCACCGCGATCTGCCGCCATCTGCACGAGACCGGCCTGATCACGCCCGCCAGCCGCGTGGTGCTGGAAAAGCCCCTTGGCCACGACCTCGCCTCCTCGCGCGAGATCAACGACGAGGTCGGCCGCTACTTCGGCGAACAGCAGATCTATCGCATCGACCACTACCTCGGTAAGGAGTCGGTGCAGAACCTGCTGGCGCTGCGCTTTGGCAACGCGCTGTTCGAGCCCCTGTGGCGGCGCGAGTGGGTGAGCGACGTGCAGATCACCGTCGCCGAGCAGATCGGCGTCGAGTCGCGCGCCGAGTTCTACGACAAGACCGGCGCCCTGCGCGACATGGTGCAGAATCACCTGCTGCAACTGCTGTGCATCGTCGCCATGGAGCCGCCGGCCTCGATCGACGCCGACGCGGTGCGCGACGAGAAGCTCAAGATCCTGCGCGCGCTGCGCCCGATCGGCGAGGACGAGGTGCCGCTGCGCACCGTGCGTGGCCAGTACCGTGCCGGCGCCAGTGGCGGCCAGCCGGTGCCGGGCTACCTGGACGAGCCGGGCATCGCTGCCGGCAGCCGCACCGAGACCTTCGTCGCGCTGCAGGCCAACGTCGACACCTGGCGCTGGGCCGGCGTGCCCTTCTACCTGCGCACCGGCAAGCGCATGCAGGAGCGCCTGGCGGAGATCGTCATCAACTTTCGCGCCGTGCCGCACTCGATCTTCGGCAAGCCCGCCGCCGCGCTGCAGAACAACCGCCTGGTCATCACCATGCAGCCCGACGAGAGCGTCAAGCTGCATCTGCAAGCCAAGCGTCCCGGCGACCAGATGCTGCTCAACCCCGTGTCGCTCGACCTCGACTTCACCGAGGGCGCGCAGAGCCGCCGCCTGGAGGCCTACGAGCGCCTGCTGATGGACGTGATGCGCGGCAACCTGACGCTGTTCGTGCGCCGTGACGAGCAGGAGGCGGCATGGAAGTGGGTCGAGCCCATCATGTCGAGCTGGCGCGACTCGGGCGAACCGCCCAAGTCCTACACCGCCGGCACCTGGGGTCCGGCCGCCTCCACCGCCCTGCTGGGGCGCGAGGGCTTCCACTGGCACGAGGAGGTCTGAGCATGATCGAGCTGCAGCGCTTTGCCGACACCGCAGCGCTCGACGCTGCGCTCGCCGAGGCCATCGTGCAGTCGCTGCGCGAAGGCATCTACCAGCGCGGCGCCGCCAGCCTGGTGGTGTCGGGCGGCCGTACGCCGCGCGGCCTGTTCGCGCGGCTGGCCGCGGCCCCGCTGGCCTGGGACCGGGTCACGATCACCCTCGCCGACGAGCGCTGGGTGGCCGAAGACCACCCTGACAGCAATGCCCGCAGCGTGCGCGAGACGCTGCTGCGCGACCACGCGGCGCAGGCCCGCTTCGTGCCCCTGTACCGCGACACCGCCGAGCCGTGGTCGGCGCTGGCCGCCAGCGCCGCCGCACTCGCCGCGCTGCCGCGCCCCTTCGACGCGGTGGTGCTGGGCATGGGCGAGGACGGCCACACCGCGTCGCTGTTTCCTGCCGCCGACACCGCGCCCGCGCCGTCGGACACCGCCACGCCCGACCTGATCGGCGTGCGCCCCACCCGCGCACCGCACGACCGCATCTCGCTGAGCCCCTCTGCGCTGCTCGACACCCGCCTGCTCGCCCTGCACTTCACCGGCGCGGCGAAGTGGTCGGTGCTGTGCGAGGCGCTCAAGCCCGGCCCACTCGGTCAGTACCCGGTGCGCAACCTACTGCAACAGGAAGAGGTCCCCTGCCGTGTCTTCTGGACTGCCTGAACCCGCCGCGCGCCTGGTCGCCGACATCGGCGGCACCAATGCACGCTTCGCCCTCGTCGCCGCCCCCGGCGCCGCACCCAGCCACATCCGCGTGCTGCCCTGCGCGGACTTCGCCGGCCCGGAACAGGCGGTGCGCGCCTACCTCGCCGCCGAAGGGGTGGCCCTGCCGCGGGCAGCCGCCTTCGGCATCGCCAACCCAGTGACCGGTGACCGCGTGGCGATGACCAACCATCACTGGGCGTTCTCGGTGGACGGCTTGCGCGCCGCCCTCGGCCTCGAGCGCCTGCTGCTGATCAACGACTTCACCGCGCTCGCGCTGTCGCTGCCGCACCTGGCCGCGGCCGATCTCGAGCAGGTCGGCGACGGCCAGGCCCTGCCCGGCCAGGCGATCGCCCTGCTCGGCGCCGGCACCGGCCTGGGCATCTCCGGGCTGGTGCCCGCGGGCGACGCGCTGGCGCCGCTGCAGGGCGAGGGCGGCCATGTCACGCTGCCCGCCGGCACGCCGCGCGAAGCGAACCTGATCGCGCTGCTGGCCGAGCGCTACGGCCACGTATCGGCCGAACGCGTGCTGTCTGGCCCCGGCCTGGTGGCGCTGCACGACGCGCTGCGCCGTCTCGACGGCCTGCCCGCACTCGAGCTCGACAGCGCAACGATCAGCGCGCGCGGCCTCGCCGGCCAGTGTCCGGTGTGCACCGAGACGCTGCACCTGTTCTGCGCCCTGCTCGGCACGGTGGCCGGCGACCTGGCGCTGACGCTGGGCGCCCGCGGCGGCGTGTTCGTGGGTGGCGGCATCGTGCCGCGCCTGGGCGAGTTCTTCGCCCGCTCGGCCTTCCGCGAGCGCTTTCTCGCCAAGGGCCGCTTCCGCAGCTACCTCGAGCCGATTCCGACGCGCGTGATTCGCGCCCCCTACGCCGCGCTCACCGGCGCCGCGCATGCGCTCGACACCGCCATCGCGGTGGGCTTCGACAGCCGCGCGCCGCAGGGCGCATCGACCATCCCATCGACCCTTCCATTCGCCTGACCCGAAGGACACGCCGACCATGAGCAAGGCCCTCCCCAGCTGGCAAGCCCTCGCCGCCCACCGCGACGACATCGCCGGGCAGCACCTCAAGGACCTCTTCGCCGCCGACCCCGGCCGCAGCCGCCGCATGCAGGCCGAAGCCTGCGGCCTCTTCCTCTACTACGCGAAGAACCGCGTCGACGACACCACCCTCGGCCTGCTGTTCCAGCTCGCCCGCGAAGCCGGCGTCGTCGAGCGTCGCGCGGCGATGTTCGCGGGTGAGCGCATCAATGTCACCGAAGGCCGCGCCGTGCTGCACACCGCACTGCGCAAGCCTGCCGGCGGTGTGGTCACGGTCGACGGCGACAACGTCGTCGACGCGGTGGTGGCGGTGCGCGAACGCATCCGCCACTTCAGCGACAGCGTCCGCAACGGCCAGTGGGTGGGGCACGACGGCCGCCGCATCACCGACATCGTCAACATCGGCATCGGCGGCTCCGACCTCGGCCCGCTGATGGCCTGCGAGGCGCTGCGCGAGGTCGCCCACCCGGCGCTGCGCCTGCACTTCGTCTCCAACGTCGATGGCGTACAGATCGATGCGCTGCTGCGCACGCTCGATCCGGCCACCACGCTGTTCATCGTCGCCTCCAAGACCTTCACCACCCAGGAGACGCTGACCAACGCCCACACCGCACGCAGCTGGCTGCTGGCGCACGCCGGCCGCGAGGAAGCGATCGCGCGCCACTTCGTCGCCGTGTCGACGAATGCCGAGGCGGTGTCGCGCTTCGGCATCGACACCGCCAACATGTTCGGCTTCTGGGACTGGGTGGGGGGTCGCTACTCGATGTGGAGCGCGATCGGCCTGCCGATCGTGCTGCAGATCGGCGCCGACCATTTCGACGCCCTGCTCGCCGGCGCCCACGCGATGGACGAGCATTTCCGCAGCGCGCCGCTCGAGCGCAACCTGCCGGTGATCCTCGCCCTGCTCGGCATCTGGAACATCGACTTCCTCGATGCGCCGACCCAGGTCATCGCCCCCTACCACCAGGGTCTGCACCGCCTGCCCGCCTACCTGCAGCAACTCGACATGGAGTCGAACGGCAAGTCGGTGCGCCTCGACGGCAGCCCGGTCGACTGCCACACGAGCCCGGTGATCTGGGGCGAGCCCGGCATCAATGGCCAGCACGCCTACTTCCAGATGCTGCACCAGGGCACGCGCTTCGCGCCGGTGGACTTCATCGGCGTGCTCGAGCATCCGGCGCGCCTGCACCAGCACCACCGCATCGCCTTCGCCAACATGGTGGCGCAGGCCGAGGCGCTGATGCGGGGCAAGACCGCGGCCGAGGTCGAGGCCGAGATGCGCGCCGCGGGCCTGCCCGAGGAACGCATCGCGAGCCTGATCCCGCACCGCGTGTTCGCCGGCAACCGCCCGAGCAACACCCTGCTGCTCGAGCGCCTCGACCCCTTCGCGCTCGGCGCGCTGATCGCGCTCTACGAGCACCGCACCTTCGTGCAGGGCGTGGTGTGGGGCGTCAATTCCTTCGACCAGTGGGGGGTGGAACTCGGCAAGCAGCTCGCCGCCCGCGTGCTCGAGGATCTCGCCGCCGAGCACGATGCCAGCCCCCATGACAGCAGCACCGCGGCGCTGATCGCGCACTACCGCCACCACGCCCGCAGCGTCGGCGACCGGGCCTGAGCGCCCTTCCCCAGGAGACATCGTGAGCACTTCGCGCAATACCAAGATCCTCGCCACCCTCGGCCCGGCGAGCTCGGAGCTGGACACCATCCGCGCCCTGCATGCAGCCGGCGCCGACGTGTTTCGCCTGAACTTCAGCCACGGCTCGCATGAGGACCACGCCGCCCGCGCCGAGCTGATCCGCCGCGTGGCGGCCGAGAGCGGCCGCCCGATCGGCATCCTCGCCGACCTGCAAGGCCCCAAGCTGCGCATCGGCACCTTCGCCGACGGCGCGGTGAGCCTCAAGCGCGGCGATCGCATCCGCTTCGACGCCGACCCCACGCCGGGCGACGCCCGCCGCGTGTGCCTGCCGCACCCCGAGATCATCGCCGCCTCGGCGGTGGGCGACCTGCTGCTGCTCGACGACGGCCGCATCCGCCTCGAGGTGTGCGACGCGCAGCCCCATGCGCTCGAGCTGGTGGCGCTCAACGACGGCGTGCTGTCGAACCGCAAGGGGGTCAACGTGCCTTCGGCCACCCTCGACCTGTCGCCGCTGACGGCGAAGGACCTCGCCGACCTCGACTTCGCCCTCGGCCTGGGCGTCGACTGGGTGGCGTTGTCCTTCGTGCAGCGGGCCTCCGACGTCGTCGCGGCGCAGGCGCGCATCGGCGGCCGCGCCGCGCTGATGGCCAAGATCGAGAAGCCCTCGGCGATCACCGACATCGAGGCCATCCTCGCCGCCGCCGACGGCATCATGGTGGCGCGCGGCGACCTCGGCGTGGAAATGCCGGCCGAGGAAGTGCCCGGCCTGCAGAAGAAGCTGGTGCGCCTGGCGCGCGCCGCCGGCAAGCCGGTGGTGGTTGCCACCCAGATGCTGGAATCGATGGTGAGCTCACCGGCCCCCACCCGCGCCGAGGCCTCGGACGTCGCCACCGCGGTGTTCGACGGCGCCGACGCGGTGATGCTGTCGGCCGAGTCCGCCTCCGGCCAGTACCCGCTCGAGGCGGTGCAGATGATGGCGCGCATCATCTGCCGCACCGAAGCCGACCCGCTGCACCGCCAGTACGTCGACACCGTCGCCGCCAACATGCAGGCGAGCGGCACCGACGCCATCGGCACCGCGATCCGGAGCATCACCGCGATGATGCCGGTGTGCGCCACCGTGGCCTTCACCGCCACTGGCGCCACCGCCCTGCGCATCGCGCACCAGCGCCCGCAGTCGCCGATCTTGTGCCTGACCCCGTCGGCGCGCGTCGCCGGCCGCCTGACGGTGGCCTGGGGCGTGCGCCCGCGGGTATCCACCGCCACCGGCACGGTCGAGGAAATGGTCGATGCCGCAGTCGCGTCCTGCCGCAGCGACGCCCTGCTGCGCGACGGCCAGGCCGTCATCGTCACCGCCGGCGTGCCCTTTGGCACCCCTGGCACCACCAACCTGTTGCGCCTGGCGTGGCCGACCGTGGCCGCCGCCGAGCTGCCCGCCTGAGGCCGCCGCCGCACCCACACCACCGAACATCGAAAAGGAAACCCGACACCATGGACATGAAGCTCAGCCCAATGCAGCAGAAGCTGCACGACCTCTTCCCCGCCGAGGCCGACATTCCCGACGACTGCCGCGTGCTCGCCCCGCTGCACCAGCGCTCCATCCTGCTCAACGGCGAGATGCAGATCTGGAAGGGCGAGACGCGCGCGGTGTTCTCGCCGGTGCATGTGCGCGCCGCCAACGGCAGCCTCGCTCCGGTCGAGCTCGGCAGCTTCCCGGTCACCGGCACCGCCGAGGCCGACGCCGCGATCGCCGCCGCCACCCAGGCCTACGACAACGGCCGCGGGCGCTGGCCGACGATGTCGGTCGCCGAGCGCATCGCCTGCGTCGAGAACTTCACCAACCAGATCCTCGCCCGCCGGCGCGAGATCGTGAACCTGATCATGTGGGAGATCGGCAAGAGCCTGGCTGACTCCGAGAAGGAGTTCGACCGCACGATCGACTACATCAAGGCCACGATCGCCGAGCTGAAGAGCCTGGACAACGCCAACTCGCGCTTCCAGATCGTCGACGGCACGATCGCCCAGATCCGCCGCTCGCCGCTCGGCATCGTGCTGTGCATGGGCCCCTACAACTACCCGATGAACGAGACCTTCACCACGCTGATCCCGGCGCTGATCATGGGCAACGTGGTGCTGTTCAAGCCGCCGCGCTTCGGTGTGCTGCTCTACTACCCGATGCTGGAGGCCTTCCGCAGCGCCTTCCCGGCCGGCGTCATCAATATCGTGTACGGCCAGGGCAGCGTGGTGGTGCCCCACATCATGGCTTCGGGCAAGGTCAATGTGCTGGCCCTGATCGGCACCAGCAAGGTCGCCGACCAGCTGAAGAAGGCCCACCCCAAGACCAACCGCCTGCGCGCGGTGCTCGGGCTGGAGGCCAAGAACGCCGCGATCATCCTGCCCGATGCCGACATCGAGCTGACGGTCAAGGAATGCATCGCCGGCACGCTGTCCTTCAACGGCCAGCGCTGCACCGCAATCAAGATGATCCTGGTGCACCAGGCGATCGCCGACCAGTTCCTGCGCCGCTTCAACGAGGAGATCGCCAAGCTGAAGATCGGCATGCCGTGGGAAAAGGGCGTGATGCTGACCCCGCTGCCCGAGATCCAGAAGGTCGATTACATGAACGAGTGCATCGCCGACGCCGTCGCCCAGGGCGCCAAGGTGCTCAACGCCGACGGAGGCAGTTCGGTCGACACGCTGTTCTACCCGGCGGTGGTGTTCCCGGTGAAGGCCGGCATGAAGCTCTACCGCGAGGAGCAGTTCGGCCCGGTGATCCCGGTGGCGCCCTTCGAGGACGTCGAGACCGCGCTCGACTACGTGATCACTTCCGACCACGGCCAGCAGGTCAGCGTGTTCGGCAGCGATCCGGACCAGATCGCGCACCTGGTCGATCCGCTGGTGAACCAGGTCTGCCGCGTCAACATCAACTGCCAGTGCCAGCGCAGCCCCGACGTCTTCCCCTTCGCCGGACGCAAGGACTCGGCCGAGGGCACGCTGTCGGTGCATGACGCGCTGCGCTCGTTCTCGATCCGCACCATGGTCGCCGCCAAGCAGACCGAGGCCAGCAAGAAGCTGCTCGACAGCATCGTGCTCGGCAACAAGTCGAACTTCGTGAACACGCGCTTCATTCTCTGATCGCACTTCATCCCTGATTCGCCGCTCATCCGCGTGCCGCAGCCTGCGGCACCGGGGCGAGGACTCCCCTCCTCTACCCCGGTCCACCCTGCGCGCATGCGGACCCCCATCCATCAGTCGAAACCACGCTTTCCGGACCCCCACCATGTACGAAATCGCATCCATCGAAGGCCTCGAGATCCTCGACTCCCGCGGCAACCCCACCCTGCAGGCCACCGTGCGCCTCGCCTCCGGTCACGTCGGCCGCGCCGCCGTGCCTTCGGGCGCATCCACCGGCAAGCGTGAAGCGCTCGAACTGCGCGACGGCGACCCCGCGCGCTTCGGCGGCAAGGGCGTGCTGAAGGCACTCGGCCACATCGAAGGGCCGATCGCCGCTGCGCTCAAGGGCCGCGATGCCACCAACCAGGCCGCCATCGATCACCTCTTGTGCGAACTCGACGGCAGCGCCGACAAGTCCGCGCTCGGTGCCAACGCGCTGCTCGCGGTGTCGATGGCGACCGCCCACGCCGGTGCCGCCGCGCGCGGCCTGCCGCTCTACCGTCACCTCGGCCACGCCGAGCGCGGCTTCGTGCTGCCGGTGCCGCTGATGAACGTGATGAATGGCGGCGCGCACGCCAACAACAGCCTGGACGTGCAGGAATGCATGATCGTGCCGCACGGTTTCGAGCGCTTCGGCGACGCGCTGCGCGCCGGCGTCGGCGTCTTCCACGCCCTGCGCAAGCTGCTCGACGGCCGCGGCCTGCCCACCTCGGTGGGCGACGAGGGCGGCTTCGCCCCCAACGTCGCCGGCACCCGCGAGGCGCTCGACCTGATCCTCGCCGCGATCGAGCTCGCCGGCTACAAGGCGGGCAGCGAGATCTCGCTCGCGCTCGACTGCGCCGCGTCCGAGTTCCACCACGACGGCCGCTACCGCCTCGACGGCGAGGGCGCGAACTACAGCCGCGCCGAGTTCGTCGGCTATCTGGCCGAGCTGGTCAACGACTATCCGATCATCAGCATCGAGGACGGCATGGCCGAGGACGACTGGACCGGCTGGGGCTGCCTCACCGACCGCCTCGGCCGCCGCACCCAGCTCGTCGGCGACGACCTCTTCGTCACCAACACCGCGATCCTCGCCGATGGCATCGCCAAGGGCATCGCCAACGCCATCCTGATCAAGCCCAACCAGATCGGCACCCTCAGCGAGACCCTGGCGGCGATGGAGATGGCGCGCAAGGCGGGCTATGCGTCGATCGTGTCGCACCGCTCGGGCGAGACCGGCGACACCACGATCGCGGACCTCGCCGTGGCCACCGCCTGCGGCCAGATCAAGACCGGCTCGGCCAGCCGCTCGGACCGCGTCGAGAAGTACAACCGCCTGCTCGCGATCGAGCGCGAGCTCGGTGCCGACGCCCGCTTCGCCGGCGCGCAGGCCTTCGTCGCGCGCTGAGCGACGACAAGCCTTTCCTCCCTTGGTCCGGCCGCGCCTGGTCTCCCTTCCCAATCCCCGGGGCCGGACCTTTTTTACACCTCCAGACGGCTTACCCTGCAAGCCGTTAAAGGACCCAAGCTCCATGGCGCACCCGACCCCAGCCCGCCCCCATCGCATCGTCATCGTCGGCGGCGGTGCTGGCGGCCTCGAACTCGCCACCCGGCTCGGGCGCAAGCACGGCGGCAAGGGCGAGATCGAGGTCGTGCTCGTCGACCGCACCCGCACCCACATGTGGAAACCGCTGCTGCACGCCGTCGCTGCCGGCAGCCTCAACATCCACGAGGAGCAGATCGACTTCCTCTACCAGGCGCGCTGGAACGGCTTCACCTACTGTCGCGGACCGATGACCGGCCTCGACCGCGCAGCACGCGAGATCGTCGTCGGCGAGGTGCGCGGCGACGACGGCGAGCTGGTGCTCCCCGAACGTCACCTGGCCTACGACACGCTGGTGCTCGCCGTGGGCTCGCTGTGCAACGACTTCGGCACGCCCGGCGTCGCCGAGCACGCCTACAAGCTCGACGCGGCCTGGGAGGCCCACCTCTTCCACCGCAAGCTGGTCAATGCCTGCTTTGCCGCCGACCACAGCTTGCCCGGGGCCGACGGCCAGCTCGACATCGCCATCGTCGGCGCCGGCGCCACCGGCGTCGAGCTGGCGGCCGAGCTGCACAACACCACCCGTGTGCTCGCCGGCTACGGCCTGCGCAACATCGACCCCGAGCGCCATGTCCGCATCCGCCTGATCGAGGCCGGGCCACGCATCCTCCCCGGGCTGTCCGAGCCCCTGTCGGCCGCCGTCACCGACGTGCTGAGCGGGCTCGGCGTGCGCGTGGATACCGCGGTCAAGGTCACGGCGGTGACGCCCACCGCCGTGCATACCGCCGATGGCGCCGAGCTGCCCGCCAGTCTCGTCGTCTGGGCGGCCGGCATCCGCGCACCCGCCTTCCTGCGCGAGCTCGACGGGCTCGAGAGCGACCGCATCGATCGCCTGGTGGTCGACGACTGCCTGCGCACGACCCGCGACGAGGCCATCTTCGCGCTGGGCGATTGCGCTGCCGCGCCCTGGCGCGACGGACAGGGCTACCTGCCGCCACGCGCCCAGGTGGCCCATCAGCAGGCCCGCCACCTCGCCCGCGCGTTGACCGCCCGTGTGCGCGGCCTCGCGCCCTCGCCCTTCCGCTACCGCGACCAGGGTTCGCTGGTCTCGCTTGGCCGCCATGACACGCTGGGCAACCTGATGGGCTTCATCCGCGGCAAGGGCATCCGCATCGAAGGCATGGTCGCCAGCCTGATGTACTGGTCGCTATACCGCAGTCACCTGATCGCCCTGCACGGCTTCTGGAAGACCGCACTCGACACCGTGAGCAGTTGGCTGCGCCGCCAGACCGATCCCCATGTAAAACTGCACTGATTCCATCCAACGCAAGCGCGACCGCGGCGTGCAGCGACTACCCAAATGAGGCCCTCATGACGACCAAGATGCAACGCACGGGCAGGGCCGGGGGCGCGGACGATGCCGCCGACGATCCCTCCCGTGTCGACCCGGCCACGCTCGACGCCCTGCTGTGCGCCCGGCACGGCGACCCCTTCGGCACGCTGGGCATGCACCGCGTGGGTAGCGCGCTGGTGCTGCGTGCACTGCTGCCGGGCGCGTTCGCGGTCGAGGTGATCGACCGCCGCGAGCGCAGGATCGCAAGCCTCGCGGCACAGGATGGCACGGCGCTCTTCACCGCCGTGCTGCCGCGCCGGCGCAATCCCTTCGCCTACCGACTGCGCGTGCAGTGGCGCGGCGAGGATGGTGCGCCGCTCGCGCCGGTAGTCATGGACGACCCCTACCGCTTTGGTGCCCTGATCGAGGACCTCGACGTGTGGCTGCTCGCCGAGGGCAGCCACCACCGCCCCTACGAGTGGCTGGGCGCCCACCCGGGCGTGGTCGATGGCGTGGCCGGCACGCGCTTCGCGGTCTGGGCGCCGAACGCGCGCCGGGTGTCGGTGGTGGGCGGCTTCAACCACTGGGACGGCCGGCGCCACATGATGCGCCTGCGGCGCGAGTGCGGCGCATGGGAGATCTTCGTGCCCGCGGTCGGTGATGGCGAGCTGTACAAGTACGAGATCCTCGGCGCCGACGGCAGCCTGCGGCTGAAGGCCGACCCCTTCGCCTTTCGCGCCGAGGTCCGGCCGCAGACCGCCTCGGTCGTGCAGCGCCTGCTGCCCGGCGTGGCGATCGACGAGTCACGCCGTCGCGCCAACGCGCTCGACGCCCCGATCAGCATCTACGAGGTCCACCTCGGCTCCTGGCAACACAACGCCGACGGCGGCTGGCTGACGTATCGCGAACTGGCCGAGCGACTCGTACCCTACGCGGTGGAGCAGGGCTTCACCCATCTCGAGTTGCTGCCGGTGCATGAGCATCCGTTCGACGGATCATGGGGCTATCAGCCCACCGGACTGTACGCGCCAACCTCGCGCTTCGGCACACCGGAGGATTTCCGCGCCTTCACCGCGGCGGCGCGCGCCGCCGGCCTCGGCGTGATTCTCGACTGGGTGCCAGCACATTTTCCCAGCGACAGCCACGGCCTCGCCAGCTTCGACGGCACCCACCTCTACGAGCACGCCGACCCGCGCGAGGGCTTTCACCAGGACTGGAACACGCTGATCTACAACTACGGCCGCGGCGAGGTGCGCAACTACCTGGCGAGCAACGCGCTGTACTGGATCGAGCGCTACGGCGTCGACGGCCTGCGCGTGGATGCCGTGGCGTCGATGCTGTACCGCGACTACAGCCGCAAGGACGGCGAATGGGCCCCGAACCGCTTCGGCGGCCGCGAGAACCTGGAGGCCATCGACTTCCTGCGGCGCATGAACCACCTCGTCGGCACGCAACGGCCCGAGGCGATCACGCTCGCCGAGGAGTCGACCGCCTTTCCCGAGGTCAGCCGCCCGCCCTCGCCCGACCTGCGGGGCGGCGGTCTCGGCTTCCACTACAAGTGGAACATGGGCTGGATGAACGACGTGCTCGCCTACCTGGCCCGCGATCCAGTGCATCGCAAGTACCACCACGACCAGATCCGCTTCTCGCTGGTGTATGCCTTCACCGAGAACTTCGTGCTGCCGCTGTCGCATGACGAGGTGGTGCACGGCAAGGGCGCGCTGCTCGCCAAGATGCCCGGCGACGACTGGCAGAAGTTCGCCAACCTGCGCCTGCTGTACGGCTTCATGTGGGGCCACCCGGGCAAGAAGCTGCTGTTCATGGGCTGTGAATTCGCGCCGTGGCAGGAGTGGAATGCCGACGCCGCGCTGCCCTGGCACCTCACCGCGCACGCCCCGCACGCCGGGATGCAGCGCCTGGTGCGCGACCTCAACCGCGTCCTGCGTGCCCACCCTGCCCTTTACGAGCAGGACGTGTCGGCGGACGGCTTCCGCTGGATCAGCCACGACGACGCCGAGCACTCGGTGCTCGCCTTCGAGCGCCGCGCGCGCGACGGCCGCAACGTGGTGGTGGTGTGCAACTTCACCCCGGTGGTGCGCGAGCACTGGCGCATCGGCGTGCCCGCGCCCGGCACCTGGCGCGAGCTGATCAACACCGACGACACCGCCTACTGGGGCTCGGGCGTGGTCAACGGGCCACGCCCGAGCGAGCCCCTGCCCTGGCAGGGGCAGACGCAGTCACTGCGGTTGCGACTGCCGCCGTTGGCCACGGTGATGCTGGTCCGCGAGGACTGAGCCCACCGCCGGCCGCCGTACCCATTGAAACAACAAGGAGATGGAGACACCCATGGACATCGAGAGCTTCACCCAGCGCCGCTCGCTGACGCGCCGCACCCTCGCCCTGGTGCTCGCCGGCGGACGCGGCTCGCGCCTGCGCGACCTCACCAACGTGCGCGCCAAGCCGGCGGTGCACTTCGGCGGCAAGTTCCGCATCATCGACTTCGCCCTGTCGAACTGCATGAACTCGGGCCTGCGCCGCATCGGCGTCATCACCCAGTACAAGTCGCACTCGCTGCTGCGCCACCTGCAGCGCGGCTGGAGCTTCCTGCGCAACGAGATGAACGAATTCGTCGACCTGCTGCCGGCGCAGCAGCGCATCGACGAGGAGCACTGGTACCAGGGCACGGCCGACGCCGTGTATCAGAACCTGGACATCATCCGCAACTCCACCCCGCCGGAGTACATCGTGGTGCTGGCAGGCGACCACGTGTACAAGATGGACTACTCGATCATGCTCGCCGACCACGTCGACAGCGGCCGCGGCGTCACCGTGGGCTGCATCGCGGTGCCGCGCGAGGAGGCGAAGGCCTTCGGCGTGATGGCGATCGACGAGCGGCGCCACATCACCGCCTTCGTCGAGAAGCCGGCCGACCCGCCCGCCATGCCCGGCAACCCCGACCAGTCGCTCGCGAGCATGGGCATCTACATCTTCTCGGCCGACTACCTCTTCCGCCTGCTCGAGGACGACGCCAGGAATCCCGCCTCGAGCCACGACTTCGGCAAGGACCTGATCCCGCGTGCGGTGGCCGAGCACCAGGCCTTCGCCCATCCCTTCAACCTGTCGGCGATCGCGACCCCGCCCTTCTCCGGCCCCTACTGGCGCGACGTCGGCACCGTGGATGCCTACTGGGCGGCCAACCTCGACCTCGCCTCGACCACGCCCGCGCTCAACATGTACGACAAGGACTGGCCGATCTGGACCTACCAGGAACAGCTGCCGCCGGCGAAGTTCGTGCACGACCAGGACGGCCGCCGCGGCGCGGCGATCAACGCCCTGGTGTCGGGCGGCTGCATCGTGTCCGGCTCGGTGGTGCGCGAGTCGGTGCTGTTCTCCAACGTGCTGGTGCGCTCGTACAGCACCATCGAGCAGGCGGTGGTGCTGCCCGATGTGCAGATCAACCGCCATTGCCGGCTCAAGAAGGTCGTCATCGATCGCCGCTGCACGATTCCCGAAGGCCTGGTGATCGGCGAGGATGCCGCACTCGACGCGCGCCGCTTTCACCGCACCGAGAACGGCGTGGTGCTGGTGACCCGCGCCATGCTCGACAAGCTCTGAGGAGTCGACGATGCGCATCCTGCAGGTGTGTGCGGAAATCTTTCCGCTGTTGAAGACCGGCGGCCTGGCGGACGTCGCCGGCGCCCTGCCGCCGGCGCTGCGCGCCCTCGGTGGCGAGCCGCGCGTGCTGCTGCCCGGCTTTCCAGCCATCCTCGATGCCCTCGAGCACGCTCGGGAGCTGGCCCGGCTGCACGCCCCCGGCGCGATGGCGGCGATCGATGCGCGCCTGCTCCTGGGCCGCCTGCCGGCCTGCGACGTCGATGCCTATGTGATCGACGCCCCCGCCTGCTACCGGCGCAGCGGGGGCCCCTACGCCGACCCCCAGCACCATGCCTACGCCGACAACCACCTGCGCTTCGGCCTGCTCGGCTGGACCGCCGCCGCGCTCGGCCGCGGCCTGGACCCGGACTGGCGGCCGCAGTGCGTGCATGCGCACGACTGGCATGCGGCGCTGGCCCCCGCCTATCTGCGCGCAGCCGGCGAGGCTGGCGAGCCGGGGCTGCCCGGCAGCGTCTATACGGTGCACAACCTCGCCTACCAGGGCCTGTTCGACGCCGCCTGCTTCGCCGAGCTCGGCCTGCCCGCGCACTTCTATGCCATGCACGGGCTGGAGTTCCACGGCCAGCTGAGCTACATGAAGGCGGGCCTGTACTACGCCGACCGCATCACCACGGTGAGTCCGACCTATGCGCGCGAGATCCAGGGCCCGGAACAGGGCTGCGGCCTGGACGGCTTGCTGCGCGAACGGGCGCACGAGCTGCACGGCATCCTCAACGGCGTGGACGACGCGGTGTGGAACCCGGCGACCGACGCCCTGCTCCCTGCACGCTATGACGCCGCCCGCCTCGCCGGCAAGGCGCGCTGCCGCAAGGCGCTGCGCACCGAACTCGGGCTCGCGGATGCGGCCGACGGCCCGCTGTTCTGCGTGGTGAGCCGGCTCACCGAACAGAAAGGCCTGCACCTGGTGTTGCACAACCTGCCGGCCATCGTCGGCGGCGGCGGCCAGTTCGCCCTGCTCGGCAGCGGCGACGCCACGCTCGAGGCCGCCTTCCGCGAGGCAGCCGCGGCGCAGCCGCAGGCGGTGGCGGTGCGCCTGGGCTATGACGAAAACTTCGCCCACCGGCTGATCGCCGGCAGCGACGTAATCCTCGTGCCCTCGCGCTTCGAGCCCTGCGGGCTGACCCAGCTCTACGGCCTCAAGTACGGCACCTTGCCGCTGGTGCGCCGTGTCGGCGGTCTCGCCGACACGGTCGCCGATGCCCGCCTGGAGACGCTCGATACCGATGCCACCGGCTTCGTGTTCGACGAGTTCTCCCCCGCCGCGCTGCAGCGCGCGATCGAACGCGCAGGCGCGCTGTTCCGCCGCAGCGCCGACTGGAAGACGGTGCAGCGGCGCGCCATGACGCAGAACGTCGGCTGGCGGCGCGCCGCCGAAGCCTATCTCGCGCTCTACCGCGGCCTGCCCGCGCCCAGGGCGGGCGCAGCGGCTGGCAGCGCGACCAACTGAAGCGAAGCGCGATCCGCGCAGGGGCATTTAACTCCAGTTAATTTAATAAAGTAACTTGACAAATCTCCTCCCAGAGCTTTAAATAAACTCAGTTGATTTATTTATAAGCCAGTGCGATCCATACGGATCAGGAGGAGACAGGATGGACATCGACCAAGGCGGACGCGGCGCACCCACCATGGGCCTGCGCCGCCCCAACGACCGCCGCCTGTTCCAGCTGTTGCGCCGCCTGGGCGAGGCCTCGAAGGCCGAGCTCGCGCGCCGCACTCAACTCACCAGCACGGCGGTCGGCACCATCATCCAGGCGCTTGAGCAGGATGGCCTGGTCACGCCCACCGGCCGCCGCATCGAGGGCCAGCGCGGCCAGCCCGCCACCCTGGTGAGCATCAACCCCAAGGGCGCCTTCGGCATCGGCGTGCGCCTCGACCGCGATGCGATCGAGACCATCCTCGTCGACCTCGGCGGCGACATCATCGGCCGCCGGGTGCACGACTGCCTGCTGCCCGCCCCCGCCGATGCGCTCGCGCGGGTGGTGCTGGACATCACCGCCCTGCTCTCACCGCTCGAGGCCGAGGAGCGCGCCCGCATCGCCGGCATCGGCGTCGCCCAGCCCTACAACCTTGGCGCCTGGCTGGGCGAACTCGGTCTCGACAGCCCGAGCTTTGCCGAGTGGGACCGCTTTGACTTCGGCGCCGCGCTCGAGCGCGAGGCCGGGCTGCCGGTGTATGCCGAGAACGACGGCAACGCCGCCGCGATCGCCGAACTGTTCTATGGCTGCGGTCGCAAGTACGACGACTTCCTGTACGTCTTCATGGGCCCGGCGATCGGCGCCGGCATCGCCCTCGGCGGCACCTGCGTGCGCGGCGTCAGCGGCAACGCCGGCGACATCGCGGTGATGCCGGTTCCGGCCAGCCGCCTGCCCTCAGCGCCCGCACCGGCGGGCAAGTGGACGATGCTGCTGGCGCGCGCCTCGCTCAATGCGCTGGTCCGCCACCTGCGCTGGCACGGCGAGCGGCTCGACACCCATGTCGATCTCGGCCCCTTCATCCGCGACGGCCATCCGGCAGTGGACGAGTGGCTGCAGGACTGCGTCGATGCCCTCGCGCCGGCCCTGCGTTCGGCGCACTGCATGCTCGACGTGCCGGTGGTGGTGCTCGATGCCGACGTCGATTTCGGCCTGATCGACCGCCTGCGCGAGGCGCTTGCCCGCGAGCTGCAAGACACCGCACCCGAGGCGCGTGGCGTGCCCGAGATCGTGCGCGGCACCTTCGGCAGCGACGCCGGCGCGATCGGTGCCGCCAGCCTGCCGATGTTCTTCAATTTCTCGCCGCGTTCCGAAGTGCTGGACAGCGGCAACCGCGTGAACGAGGAGACGCAACATGTCTGACCACAAGGACAAGGCCCCGGTGCTCGAGATGCGCGGCATCTCGAAGACCTTCCCCGGCGTGCGTGCCCTGAACGACGTGTCGCTGACGCTGTATCCGGGCGAGGTGCATTCGCTGATGGGCGAAAACGGCGCCGGCAAGTCGACGCTGATGAAGATCCTGTCCGGCGCCTACACGGCGGATGCCGGCGGCGAGATCCGCATCGGCGGCCAGCCGGTGACGATCGCCGGCCCGCAGTCGGCGCGCGAGCAGGGCGTTGCGGTGATCTACCAGGAGCTCGCGCTGTGCCCCAGCCTCACCGTGGCCGAGAACATCTACCTCGGTCGCGAGCTGCGTCATGGCATGCGCGTGGCACGGCGCGAGATGGAGGCCGGCTGCGCCGGCATCCTCGAGCGCCTGGGCGCCAGCTTCCGCGCCGACACCGTGGTCAGCACGCTGTCGATCGCCGAACGCCAGCTGGTCGAGATCGCCCGCGCGCTCGAGTCGAAGGCGCGCATCCTGGTGATGGACGAGCCGACCACCCCCCTGTCCTCGCGCGAGACCGACCGCCTGTTCGCGCTCATCCGCCAGCTGCGCGCCGACGGCATGGCCATCGTCTACGTCAGTCACCGCATGGCCGAGATCTACGAGCTGTCCGACCGCGTCAGCGTGCTGCGCGACGGCACCTACGTCGGCACGCTTGAGCGCGCCGGGCTGTCCGCCGACCGTCTGGTGCAGATGATGGTCGGACGCGACATCTCCGGCTTCTACAAGAAGGAACACGCGCCCTACGATCCCGGCAACGTGGTGCTGTCGGTGCGCGACATGCGCGACCGCCACGAAGGCGGCCGGGTGAAGGGCTGCGGCTTCGATCTGCATGCGGGCGAGGTGCTCGGCATCGCCGGCCTGGTCGGCGCCGGCCGCACCGAACTGGCGCGCCTGATCTTCGGCGCCGACGAGCGCGTCGCCGGCGAAGTCAGCGTCGACGGCACGCCGGTGGCGATCCGCAGCCCGCTCGACGCGATCAAGGCCGGCATGGCCTACCTGACCGAGGACCGCAAGGGCCGCGGCCTGTTCCTCGACATGAGCGTGGGCGACAACATCAACACCTGCGCCAGTTCGACCGACGCCCGCGCCCTCGGCGTGCTCGACCTGGTGCGCGGGCGCAAGCGCGCTGTCGAGGCGATCCGCGAGCTGGCGATCAAGGTGCCCAGCCCCAAGGTCAATGTCGGCGCCCTGTCCGGCGGCAACCAGCAGAAAGTGCTGCTGTCGCGCCTGCTCGAGATCCACCCCAAGGTGCTGATCCTCGACGAGCCCACGCGCGGGGTGGACATCGGCGCCAAATCCGAGATCTACCGCATCATCAACGCGCTCGCCCGCCGCGGCGTGGGCGTCATCGTGATCTCGAGCGAGCTGCCCGAGGTGGTCGGCACCGCCGACCGCGTGCTGGTGATGCGCGAAGGCGAGATCGTGGGCGAACTCGGCGGCCACTCCGGGCGCAGCATCACCCAGGAATCCATCATCGAACTCGCCACCGGTGCCGGCAGTGGCACGGCCGAAGCCCTGCGCGCCGCGGCCTGAGGCCCGCACGCATTCTCACGACAAGAAATCCAGGAGACCCCTCATGACTTCCACCACCCTGGGCGCAATCGCCGCCAACCCCCGCGAGCAGTTCCAGTCCCTGATGCGTGCCGTCGGCATGCTGCCGGTGCTGATCCTGCTGATGATCGGTTTCGGGCTGATCGCCGAGTCCTTCTTCACCGTGCAGAACTTCTCGATCATCGCCCAGCAGGCCTCGATCAACATCGTGCTCGCGGCCGGCATGACCTTCGTCATCCTCACCGGCGGCATCGACCTGTCGGTGGGCTCCATCCTCGCCGCGGCGGCGGTGGTGGCGCTGATCGTGTCCGGCATCCCCGACATCGGCATGCTCGGCATCGCCGCTGCGTTGCTCACCGGGCTGATCTTCGGCCTCATCAATGGCGGCCTGATCGCCTTCCTGAAGCTGCCGCCCTTCATCGTCACCCTCGGCGCGCTCACCGCGGTGCGCGGCGTCGCCCGCCTGCTCGGCGACGACAAGACCGTGTTCAACCCCGAGCTGCCCTTTGCCTTCATCGGCAACGACAGCATCCTGGGCGTGCCCTGGCTGGTGGTGATCGCCGCCGCGGTGATCATCGCGTCCTGGTTCATCCTGCGCCGCACCGTGCTCGGCCTGCACATCTATTCGGTGGGCAGCAACCCGGAGGCCGCCCGCCTGTCCGGCATCAAGGTGTGGAAGGTGCTGCTCACGGTGTATGCGATCTCGGGCCTGCTCGCCGGCCTCGGCGCGGTGATGACCTCGTCCCGACTGATGGCCGCCAACGGGCTGCAGCTGGGCCAGTCCTACGAGCTCGACGCGATCGCCGCGGTGATCCTGGGCGGCACCAGCTTCGTCGGTGGCGTCGGCACCATCGTCGGCACCCTGATCGGCGCGCTGATCATCGCGGTGCTCACCAACGGCCTGGTGCTGGTCGGCGTGTCCGACATCTGGCAGTACATCATCAAGGGCCTGGTGATCATCGGCGCGGTGGCCCTCGACCGTTACCGCCAGTCCGGCGCCCGCACCTGAGTCGGCCTCACCCCTTCGCCTCCCAACTTCGCCCCATTCTGCACCCGGCTTCTGGCCGCCGGGTGCGGCAGACAACCAAGACCAGCGAGGAGACACTCATGCTCAACAAGAAAATCATCGCCGCCGGCCTCGCCCTGGCGCTCGCCAGCGGCTTCGCCCAGGCCCGTGACCTCAAGTCCATCGGCATCACCGTCGGTTCGCTCGGCAACCCCTTCTTCGTCACCATCGCCAAGGGCGCGGAGGCGAAGGCGAAGGCGCTGAACCCGGACGTGAAGGTGCTGGCGGTGTCGGCCGACTACGACCTCAACAAGCAGTTCACCCAGATCGACAACTTCATCGCTGCCGGCGTCGACATGATCCTGCTCAACGCCGCCGATGCGCGCGCGATCGAACCGGCAGTCAAGAAGGCACAGCGCGCAGGCATCGTCGTGGTGGGTGTCGACGTGGCGGCGGCCGGTGCCGATGCGGTGGTGCAGACCGACAACGTGCAGGCCGGCGAGATCGCCTGCCAGTACATCGTCGATCGCCTCGGCGGCAAGGGCAACGTGATCATCCAGAACGGGCCGCAGGTGTCGGCGGTGATCGACCGCGTCAATGGCTGCAAGGCCAAGCTCGCCGCTGCGCCCGACATCAAGGTGCTGTCCGAGGACCAGGACGGCAAGGGTTCGCGCGAAGGCGGCCTGAACGTGATGCTCGGCCACCTGACCCGCTTCCAGAAGGTCGATGCGGTGTTCACGATCAACGACCCGCAGGCCATCGGCTCGGATCTGGCCGCCCGCCAGCTCAAGCGCAGCGGCATCGTCATCGCATCGGTCGATGGCGCGCCCGACATCGAGGACGCGATCCGCAACAACACCCTGGTCGAGGCCTCGGCCAGCCAGGACCCGTGGCTGATGGCGCAGCGTGCGGTGGAGATCGGCCACGGCATCCTGAACGGCACCAAGCCCGACAACCCGATGGTGCTGATCCCCTCGGCGCTGATCACGCGCGACAACGTCGCCGACTACAAGGGCTGGTCGGCGCCGCGCTGAACAGCCGCCCGGCTTGCTGCCGGGCCCGTGCCCGGCGGCGGCCCTCCTTCGGCCGCTGGCGGCGCACCCCTTCACGGACGGCGCCGCCGTCTCTCCCGTCACGGAGTCGTCCGTCTTCCTGCCGAACCTGCACTTACGGATACCCCCCATGTTCATCGTCTGTGGCGAAGCTCTGTTCGACGTCTTCATCGGCGCCGAGTCCGGCCGTTCCCTGCATCTCGACGCCCATCCGGGCGGTTCGCCCTTCAACGTGGCGATCGGCCTCGCCCGCCTCGGCCAGCCGGTCTCCTTCCTCGGCGGCATCGCCCGCGACATGCTCGGCGACCGCCTGCACCAGGTGCTCGCGGCCGAAGGCGTCGGCACCGCCACCGTGCAGCGCTTCGACGCGCCGACCACGCTGGGCATGGTCGAAGTGGGGGCGGACGGGGTGCCGCACTACGCCTTCTACGGCAACGGCGCCGCCGACCGCCTGATCACCGCCGACGCCTTGCCGCTGCTCGACCAGGCCGTGCGCGCGATCCATCTGGGCTCCTTCGCCACCGTGGTCGAACCGGTCGCAAGCGCGCTCGAGGCCTTGGTGCGGCGCGAGCGCGACCACCGCCTGATCGCCTACGATCCGAACATCCGCCTCAACGTGGAACCCTCGGTCGAGCGCTGGCAGGACAAGGTGGAAACGCTCGCCGGGCTGGCCCACTTCGTCAAGATCAGCGACGAGGACGCCCACCTGCTGTATGCCGGCACCGCCGACGATGAACTCGCCGGACGCTGGCTGGCCGCCGGTGCGCGGCTGGTGGTGATGACCCGCGGTGGCGACGGCGCCAGCGCCTGGAATGCGCAGGGACGGGTGGACATCGCCGCCCCCAGGGTCAACGTGATCGACACCGTCGGCGCCGGCGACACCTTCCAGGCAGCCAGCCTGACGTGGCTGGCCGAAAACGACGTTCTGAATCCGGACGCCCTCGCCGGTCTCGATGCCGAGCGCGTGCGCGCGCTGCTGCAGTTTGCCGCGCACAGCGCGGCGCTCACCTGCTCGCGCCGCGGCGCCGACCTGCCCCGGCGCGCCGAGGTGGGCGCGGCCTGAAGCCAGCGCGGCGCTGGGCCACGCCCCTGCGCCGGTGGCGCCGCTCAGCCGGCGAAGGCCGTACGCTCGGCCGCGTCCAGCGGCACGGGCAGCATGCGGCCGAGACGCGCCGCCTCCGCTACCGTCTCCAGCACCGCCATCGTCGCCACCGCCTGCGCCGGCGGCACCGGATTGGCGCCGCAGCCGAGCATGGCGTCGCGCACCGCGGCGTAGAAAGCCTCGTAGCGGCCGCGCGGGACCGGCAGGTCAAGGATCTCGCCATCGCCGCGGTACAGGCAGGCGGGCCGTGCATCCTCCCCCCACTCCGTGTCACCCGGCACGAGGCCCGCCTTGAGCTGATCCTCCTGCACGTCCAGCCCGTGGCGGATCCAGCTTCCCGCCGTGCCGTGCGCGGCAAACCGCGGCAGCCCGCCGCCGACCAGCATCGACGCCGACAGGCTCACCCGCAAGCCCTCGTAGTCGAGCCAGGCCTCGCAGCCGTCATCGGCGGCCGCCCCGTCGCGCTGCCGGCTCAAGCGTCCGCCCACCCGCGCGGGCAAGCCGAACAGTTGCAGCGCCTGGTCGACCAGATGCGGGCCGAGGTCGAGCCAGATGCCGCCTCCATCGTCGGCACGCTCGCGCCAGCGATCCTGCACGTGCGGCCGGAAGCGGTCGAAGCGCGACTCCAGCCAGGTGAGACGGCCGATCTGCCCGCTTGCGAGCACCTCGCGCAAGGCGAGGAAGTCGTTGTCCCAGCGCCGATTGTGGAACACGGCGAGCACGCGGTCGCGTTGCGCTGCAAGCCTTGCCAGGCCGCGCGCCTCGGCCAGGGTGAGCGTGAATGGCTTATCCACGACAACGTGGCGGCCGGCGCGCAGCGCCGCCTCGGCCAGCGCGGCGTGGGTGGGGTTGGGGCTGGCGATGACGACCAGGTCGATGTCGTCGCGGCTCAGGGCGTGCTGCGGCGTGGCGACCACCTCGACCCCGGGCAGCGCGCGGGCAAGTTCATCCCCGCGGCTGCTGGCCACCAGCGCCAGCTCGAGGCCGGCCGTATGCCGGATCAGCGGGGCGTGGAACACCCGCCCCGCCCCACCGTAGCCGATGAGGGCGACCCGCAGCCGTGCCACGCTCATCGCCTCCGCCCCTGCGCCGCCGCGGCGCCGGCAAGCCCCCCCGGCGCAGCCAGGGGCTGCATCGCGGGGACGAACTGCGCGCCGCACCGAAAGCTGCGCGAAGCACCGGGCGGCAGGCTGATCGCGGCCTGGCAGTCGGCGCGGTTGAACGCATCGGTCATGACCTCCACCGGCTCGATGGCAAGCGAGCGACGCGCGTCGCGCGCCAGGGCGTCGCCCGTAAACAGGTGGACGAGCCCGCCCTGCTGCCACACAACAAGGCCGCAGCCGCGCACGGGGTCGCGCAGCCGGCTGCGGATCAGGCCGTCGGCATCGGCCGCCAGCGCGCCGAGGCAGGCGTCGACCGCCCCGCCGCCCAGTGCGCGCCCGCCACGAAAGTCGAGATCGGGGCGGCGCGCGATCGGCACGTAGGCGGCTTCGCCCGGCAGCGGCAGCAGGTCGACATCGGTGAGGATGGCCTGCGATGCGGGCACCTGCAGTTCCAGATGGTCGATGTTGTCCTCGCCGAAGCGGAAATAGGGATGCCAGCCCGCGGCATAGGGTGCGCTCACATGGCCGAGGTTGGTGGCCGTCACCACCAGCGACAGCCCGTCCAGCCCGAAGCGCACGAGCACGTGCAGCGCCAGCGCGAAGGGATAGCCGGGGAAGACGCCGGGCTGGATGGCGTCACTCACGAACAGCACCTGGGCGCCGTCGTCACGCTCGCGCGCACCGCCCAACTCGAGGTCGAGCTCGCGCAGAAAGCCATGATAGATCAGACGCTTGCCTTCCTCCACGGCGGGCAGCAGGTCGTGGTCGCGGTGCTCGAAGTGGTAGCGCCCGGCCGCAATGCGATTGGGAAACGGAGCCATCAGCCCATTGCGCACGCCGTCCTGGCGGTAGAGCTCGATCCGCGAGCAGTAGCCGTCGGTGAGCGACAGCATCCCACCGCCGAAGGGGACGCACCAGTCGAGCAAGGTCGCGCCGCGCAGGGCAAGGATGACATGGGCACCGTCGGCGACGTCGCTGAGCATCACCCCATCGATGCCGCCGAAGCGACCGGCCGTCACCCGGAAGCGCGGCAAGCGGTGTTCCGCCCGCTCTGCCGCTTCCGAGGACCCTTCGCCGGGCGCAGCCGTGGGCGCGCGTGGCGCCGAGGGTACGGCCTTCTCCTCGCGAGACTGAGACGCCATGCATCGACCTTTTAATAAAGTAACTTTACTTATTTAAAGATGCGCCGCCTGCCCTGTCAAGCGGGATTGCCGCGCTCGAGCGAACAATGATCCCGGTGCCTGGAAAGCGCAATCAGGCGTGCTCGCGAACGGCGCATGCCAGAGACGACGAAACCGGCCGAAGCCGGTCTCGTCCCGCCGACGCACACGCGCACACCGGCTCCTGGTGCAGGGTTTATTGCGCGCGCACCCTGGCGAGTTCCTGCTGCACCTCGTTCCACAGTTCGGCGCCGACATCGGCGGCAACCTTCTGCGTGATCGGCTCGATCTTCTCGCGCATGCGCTGCACCTCGTCGCCCGTCAGCGTGTTGACCGTCATGCCCTTGCTTTCGAGTTCGCCCAGCGCCCGTGCTGCCTCCTCGCGCGTGTCCTGGCGCTCGAAATCGCGCGCGTTGCGCGCAGCCTGCATCAGGATGTCCTGCTCATCCTTGCTCAGCTTGTCCCACCACTTCTTGCTGGCGAGCATCACCCACGGGCTGTAGACGTGATTGGTCACGGTCAGGTACTTCTGCACTTCGTAGAACTTGCTGGTGAGGATGGTGTTGAACGGGTTCTCCTGGCCGTCGACCGCCTGCGTCTCGAGCGCGGTGAAGAGCTCGGAGAAGGACAACGGGATCGCATTGGCGCCGAGCGTCCTGAAGGTTTCGAGGAACACGTTGTTCTGCATCACCCGCAGCTTGATGCCGCCCAGGTCTTCCAGGCTGTTGACCGCACGCTTGTTGTTGGTCAGGTTGCGGAAGCCGTTTTCCCAATACACCAGGCCGACGAGGCCCTTCTCCTGCAGCTTGTCGAGCAGCTTCTGGCCGACCGGGCCGTCGAGGACGGCGTCGGCCTCCTTCTCGTTGGCGAACAGGAAGGGCGTGTCCCACAGCGCCATCTCGGGCGTGATGCCCACCAGGGTGGCGGTCGAGCCCACCATCATCTCCTGCGCGCCACCGATCAGGGCGTTCTGCATCTGCACATCCGAGCCCAGGCTGGCGGCGCCGAAGGCGCGCACCTTGAGCTTGCCGTCGGACAGCTTCGCCACCTCGTCGACGAAGCGTTTGGTGGCGCGGCCCTGGTTGGTGTCTTCGGCCAGGCCATAGCCGAAGCGGATCATGCGCGACTTGACGTCGGCCGCGGCGGCGCTGCCGACGGCGCCCGCGCCGAGCAGCGCAGCGGTGGTGAGGGCGATCAGGGTGCGGCGAAGGATCTTCATGATGTCGTCTCCAGACAGGGTGTGGCGGGGGGGGGGGCTCAGGACATCCAGGCAAGCGGCGCGGTGACGATGGCCGGGAAGGCGATCAGCAGGCCGAGCAGGATCAGGTAGATGGTGAGGAAGGGAAGGACGCCGGTGACCGCCGTCTCCATGCGCAGGCGGCCCACGCCGGAGACCACGTTGAGCACGGTGCCCACCGGCGGCGTGATCAGGCCGATCGAACCGGTGAGGATGAACACGACGCCGAAATACACCGGGTCGACGCCGGCCTTGACCGCCAGCGGCGCGAGCACCGGGCCGAGGATCAGGATCGCGGGCGTCAGGTCCATGACCATGCCGAACAGCAGCAGGAACACCACCACCGCCACCATGAACAGACGCGGATCGCTCATCACCGGCGCCAGCGAGTCGGCCAGCTCCGAGGGCAGGTCGGCGAGCGTGATCATGTAGGCCGAGGCGGTCGCCGCCCCGCACAGGAACATCACCACCGCGGTGGTGCGCGAGGCGGCGACCAGCACGTGGTACAGGCGCTTGAAATCGAGCTCGCGATACACCACGGTGGCGACGAACAGTGCATACACCGCGGCGACCACGGCCGCCTCGGTCGGCGTGAAGATGCCGCCGCGCAGGCCGCCGACGATGATGACCGGCAGCATCAGCGCCCACACGCAGGCGCCGAGCACCTTGACCCGCGCGCTCCACGGCTGGCGCGGCGCGACCGCGAAGTCCTGGCCGCGCTGCACCCAGCGCCAGGCGAAGATCAGGGCGATGCCCATCAGCACGCCGGGCACGATGCCGCCCAGAAACAGCTTGGTGATCGAGGTGCCGGTGGTGACGCCATAGATCACCATCGGCATCGACGGCGGAATGATCGGCGCAATGATGCCGCCCGCCGCGATGAGGCCGGCCGAAGGGCCTTCCGGGTAGTTCTGCCGGCGCATCATCGGCAGCAGCAGCGTCGCCAGCGCGGCGGTGTCGGCAATCGCCGAGCCCGACATGCTCGCCAGCATGATCGCGGCGCCGATCGCGACCAGTCCGAGGCCACCGCGAATGTGACCGAAGAAGGCCTGCGCCAGGTCGATGATGCGCCGCGACAGGCCGCCCGCGTTCATCAGCTCGCCGGCCAGCACGAAGAAGGGCACGGCGAGCAGCGGAAAGCTGTCGATGCCGGCCAGCACGTTCTGCGCCAGCAGCTGCGCGTCGAAGAAGTCGAGATGCCACATCAGCGCGATCGCGGTCAGCATCAGGGCGAAGGCGATGGGCGCACCCAGCGTCATGGCGACGAAGAGCACGACGAGGAAGATCAGGATGCTCATGCTTGACGATCCTCGCTGGCGTTGTCGTCCGCCTGCTCACGCAGGCCGCGAAGTGTATTGACCGCCAGCAGGCCCAGCATCGCCGCCGCCATCACCAGCACGGCGGCCGCAGTCAGTGCCAGCGGATAACCCATGACCGGGCTGTAGATGCCGACGCCGACCTTGACCTGCTCGTAGGCGCCCTGAATCAGCAGCAGGATCGGATACAGCACCAGCACGCGGGTGATCCATGTACAGGCCTCGCGGGCGCGTCGCGGCAGGCGGGACTGCACGAGATCGAAGCCCAGGTGCCGCCCTTCGGCACTGGCGAGGATCGCGCCCAGGCAGACCAGCCAGACGAAGAGCAGCCGTGCAAGCTCCTCTGAGCTCGCAAAGCCCGTTCCCGCGGTGTAGCGCAGCACCACGTTCGTGAATACGGCGATGACCATCACCGACAGCATCAGGGCCATCAGCAGCTCGATGAGATGCTGCAGCCAACGTCCGATCGCTTGCATTCAGACCTCCTCCGTCAGCGCCTGGTCGAGCCAGGCGACGACCTGCTCGACGAGCGCCTCGCGCGGCGCAGTTGCGTCCACGGTCAACACCCCGGGCTCGCCGCAGGGCGGCTCGAGCGCGGCAAACTGGCTGTCGACGAGGCTGGGCGGCATGTAGTGGCCGGGGCGGTTGGCGACCCGCTCGGCCGCCGCGTCGCGTGAAAGCTCCAGAAAGACGAAGCGCAGGCCGGGCGCGGCCGCGCGCAATTGATCGCGATATCTGGCCTTCAGCGCCGAGCAGGCCATGACGGCCGGCTCACCGCGGGTGGCGGCGTCGCGGAGCTTGTCCGCGAGCAGCGCCAGCCAGCCGGCGCGGTCCGCGTCGTCAAGCGGGACGCCGCGGCGCATCTTGTCCACGTTCTCGGCGGGATGGAACTCGTCGGCCTCGATGAAGGCGGCGCCGTAATGCCCGGCCACGCCCCTGCCCAGCTCACTCTTGCCGCAACCCGACACGCCCATCACCACGAGGGCGGGACCCGGGGCACTCATGATGCACCTGCAGAGTGAGATACCGCTATCCCGCCAATACGAACGCTTTCCATGCCCGCTGCCTCCTCTGGCTTCAACACTTTTCAGACTTCATGGATGCACCCCAGACGACTTCGCAGCCCGCTAGCAGGGAGCAGCGAGGCGTCTTCAGCGCTGAGGTAGCGCTATCCTAACGCCGCATATCGGCGACCACAAGCCCATCAGGAAATTTTTTTTAGCGATTCAAGCTGTCGATGCAGCGCCCCTCAAGCGCTCTCCCGGCACACCAGCTCGAAGCCCACATCCACGGATGCGACCGGCACCGTCTCCCCGCGCATCATGCGCAGCAGCATCGCCGCCGCCCGGCGCCCGATCTCGGCACGTGGGGTACGCACCGTGGTGAGTCGCGGCACGGTGCATTCCGACCCCTCCAGGTCGTTGAAGCCCGCCACCCGCAGTTCGTCGGGCACCTTCACGCCGGTGCGCAAGGCCTCGAGCAGCGCCCCCTGCGCGAGGTCGTCGTTGCAGAAGAACAGCGCCTCGACGTCCGGGTGGCGCCGCAGGTAGTCCGTGAGCAACTGCCCGCCCAGCTTGACCGAGGAGCGCGCCGGACTGAGCAGTTCGAGCGCCGGGTCGTAACAACCGGCGGCCATCATCGCCCGTCGATAGCCTTCGGCGCGCTGCATGGTGCGCGCGTCGAGCTGGGCGGCGACGAAGCCGACTCGCCCTCGTCCGCCGCCCAGCAAGTGGCGCGTGACCGCCTCGCCAGCCGCCACCTGCGACAGGCCGACGCAATGCACGCCCGGCGCGTCGGTCAGCTCCATCAGATAGACGCAGGGCACGTGGCTCGACTCGATCAATCGCCGCGCCGCCTCGCTGCGCTCGAAGCCGGTGATCAGCATGCCGCTCGGCCGATGGGCAAGATAGTTGCGCAACAGCTTTTCTTCTTCGTCGCGCGCGTAGTGGGTATTGCCGATGAGGACCTGATACCCCGCCGGCGCGAGGACTTCGTGCACCGCCTCGAGCAGGTCGATGAACACGGTGTTCGCCAGCGATGGCACCAGCACCACCACCGACCGGCTGCGGGCCGACGCCAGCGCCCGTGCCGCAGGATCGGGCACGTACTGAAGCTGTTCGGCCGCAGCGCGCACGCGCTCGGCCAGCTCCGGCGCCACGCTGTCGAAGCCGCGCAACGCCCGCGATGCAGTCATCGGACTGACACCGGCGAGCACCGCCACGTCCTGCAAGGTACTGCCGCCACGCGTCCGTGGGGTCGCGGTGTTGGGCTTCTTCATCACGAAAACCGGAACGAATGGAGACGGGGCAAGGATAGCGCTATCGCCGGTAACAGGGGAAGTTTCGATGCGCGCTGCGGGCAGGTGGCCGCGGCGCCTGAGCTTGCCCTGAGCGCACGTCGCGCTTGGCCCCATGCCGCCGGTCCGCCTATAACTTCAACACCGGATGATGCGCGGGCGGCGGCAGACAGCGACGATGTCCATCTTCATCTCCTATTCGCGTCTTGACACCGACTTCGTGCGCCGCCTGCACGCAGGCATCGTTGCGCATGGACGCGAGACCTGGGTCGATTGGGAGGGCATCCCGCCAACAGCCGACTGGATGAGGGAGATCCACGCGGCCATCGATGCGGCTGAGGCCGTCGCCTTCGTGTTGAGCCCAGACTCGATCAGGAGCGCCGCCTGCCTGAAGGAGTTGGAGCACGCCAGTGCCCAGAACAAGCGACTGATCCCCCTCGTCTGCCGGGCGGTCGATCCCGGCGAGACGCCGCCGGCGCTGGCGCGGCTCAACTGGGTGTTCTTCACCGGTGACGGCTTCGACAAGGCCTTGCACACCCTGCTGTCTGCGGTCGACACCGATCTCGACTGGGTGCAGGCCCACACCCGTCTGCTGGTGCGCTCGACCGAGTGGCAGCGAAAGGCGCGCGAACCGAGCCTTGCACTGCGCGGCGCGGATCTGAAGGCGGCCGAGCAATGGCTCACCGAGGGCCCGAAGAAGTCCCCGCCGCCGACCGAGTTGCAGACCCGCTACATCCTCGAAAGCCGTCGCCAGGCGGTGAGACGCCGATACCTGCTGCTCTCCGGCGTCAGCGCGGCCCTGATCATTGCGGCCGCGCTGGCCACGCTCTTCCTGCTTCAGCGCGAGGAATCGGGCCGCCAGGAGGCGATCGCCATTTCGCGCCGGCTGGCCGCCCTCGCCGAGCGGATACAGGACACCCCCCTCGAGTACTCCGACGATCCCAGTCGCCTGCACCTCAGTGTGCAACTGGCCGCCGAGGCCTTGCGCCGCGTCGACGCGGTGGGCGAGCACTCCGTCGAAGCGGACCGGGTGCTCCGCGCCGCGCTGGCGCGCCTGCCCGAGCGCATCGTCCGCCTTGGCGACGAGGCGACCCCGCCTATCGACGCGCTGGCCTTCCTGGGTGACGCCCGGATCGTCACCGCCAGCAGAGCAGCGTCGACCAGCACGGTCTGGAACCTGGACAACGCCCGACCCGCCGAGGGCGGCACGGCCGAGACCGATGCAAAAGAGGTCGTGCTCAGTCCGGACGGCGGCACGATGACAACGATCGAGCCGGAGCATGCGGGAGGCTGGGTCGCTGTGCGCGACGCACGCAGCTACGCTTTGAAGGCACGCATCAAGGACTCGGCCGACGCCGTGGCCGTTGCGCTCGCCCCGGGTGCCGCCTACGTGCTCGTCATCCGGGAGAAGTGGCGGCCCGAGCAGAACCGCTACGAGCCGCCCGCGGCGACACTGTGGCAGTTGGGGCCCGATGGCGACGATGTGCGGGAACTCGTCAAGCTGCCGTCGCTCTTCGGGCCTGTATTCAGCCCTGACGGTCGCTATCTCGCGGCCCTCGGCGAGAACGATGAACCGCTGATCTGGTCTCTCGAGAGCCTGAGCAGGGGCGAGCCGTCGCCCTGGCGCTCTCTGGCAGCCGATGCCCCGCAGGCAGGGCAACCGCTCTTCAGTCCGGATGGCCGGCATGTGGCGATCGCCTACGGCTGGAGTCCGGGGCGCATCGGCGTATGGACGGTGTCCGATGGATCGCGGATCCACGACCTGGCGGTGCCGGACGCGTCCTACCTGATCGCCGTCGCGCCTGGCGGTCGCTACCTGGCCACGGTCATGCAGCATGGCAGCGCGTCCCTGGTCCGCGTGCTTGACGCCGAGCAGCAGTGCGAGATCGCGCAGGCACTCGTCAACACGAGCAGCCCCGTGACTGCATTTGCTCCCGCTGGCCGGCGGCTGTCGATTGGTGCCGGCAAGGGCGTCGAGGTCCTGGCCTTCCCGTCCGGCTGCGGTGACGAAAGGCAGCTCGATGCGCTCGCCGGCGCAGTCGCGATCGGCTTCTCGGGCGACGACGAACAGCTCAACGTCGTCACGCAGTCGGCTGAGGGCTTCACGCTCCATCGGCTGGCGCTGCCTGACGCTCAAAGCCTTGTCAGCACGCCCCTGGGATCGGCCGATCGCCTGCACTTCAGCGAGGATGGAAGCGCGTTGGCGCTCGTATCCGGCACCCGGATACGACTGCTCGAGATCGCCAACGGCACCGAACGCGCGCGCGCCATTGCGCCCGAGGTCGTGCAGGCGCTCGCCCTGAGCCCCGATGCGGGCCGTCTGGCTGCGGTCACTCGCGGAAACAGGCTCCAGGTCTGGGGCGGCGCGTCCTTGCAGGCGCTTGCATCAGCACCGCTACCCGAACCGCTCGATGCGAACATCGGTTCGCTTGCCATCGAGCCGCAGCGGGTCATCGCCGTCACGCGGGGCAAAGCGACCCGCATTGGCGAGCCCCTCAACCTGCAGTCCTGGACGTTGCCGGCAATGGCGCATGCCTCGGCCCGCATCGGCCAGGATCGAAGCGGGTTCGCGGCCGACGTCTGCGGCCTCAGCGTCGATGGCGCTCGCCTCGCAATCAACGCCGGCGTATCGGGAATCCGCGTGCGCAATACCGTGTCTGGAGAGGACATCGCGATGCTGGACGACCCGGGCGGGCAGCGCCGCTGCCGGTTCAGCGCGGACGCACGCCACCTCGCGGTGGCAACGGGAGGCATGGTGCAAGTCTGGGATGTGGTGCGGCAACAGGAGGTCGCCCAGCTCAAGGCCTCCAGGGGCGTGGGCAGCCTCGCCTTCAGTCCCGGCGGCCGCTATCTGGCCGCGGTGCTGGACAACGGCGCGGTGGGATTATGGCTGCTTCGCCCGCGGGACCTGATCGAGGACGCCTGTACGCGCCTGCCGGAGAACATCTCGCAGGGCAACTGGGAGCGATACGTCGGCAGCATGCCCTACGTCGCATTGTGTCCAGCGCTGGACCGGTGAGCCTTGGGCGTGGGCTCGCCCGGCACGCGCGAGCCCACGGCGGACCACTCAGATGGCCAAGGCCTTCACGCGACCGGCAACACGCGCATCCACGCCATGCCCCAGGTTCGGGAAGAGCTCGACGGTGACGGCCGCACCGAGCGCCTGCATCGTGTCAGCGGCCATGAGGCTGTAGCGCGGATCGATCACCGGATCCTGCTCGCCGTGCAACAGATGCACCTGCGTGTGTGCCGGCGCTACGCGCGGTGGCGAGGCAAAGCGGCCGGCGAGCGAGATGACGCGCGCCGCCACGGTTCCGGGCAGCTGGGTGGATTCCAGCGCCATGATCGCCCCCTGCGAGAAGCCGATCAGCGTGGTGGCGGCGGCGTCCACGCCCGCCCTCGCCTGCCAGTCGCGCACACAGCGCACGAACGACGGCATGGCCGCGGCGATGCGCGCGGGGCGGCTGTCCTCGGTCACCCCGCGCACCGAGAACCACTGCCAGCCGCTGCCCAGGTCACTGGGCTCGGGTGAGCGCACGCTGACCACCCAGGCGCTCGGGTCGGCCTCGGCGAGCAGGCGGCCGAGCGGTACGAGGTTCTCGGGGCGCGAGCCGACACCGTGGAACAGCAGGATCAAACGCGCCGCTGGAATCGAAGCGTGTTGAACGATGAGATCTTGATCGGACATTGGTCGGGCCTCAGTTGGGCAATGCGTTGTTGGCGGCGGCACCCTGCATCGGCGTTCTCCAGTGGGGGCGGAGATGGCCTGGGACGACCGGCCGGTGTCGTTTCGGGCCCTCGCGGGCCCGGATCCCCAAGCCGGCACTCAGGCTTTGGACACGTTACGGCTGAGCGCCGCATCGATCGACGCGCGGCCGGCGCCACTCAGCATCAGCGACACCGCAACCGCCAGCAGGGCGAGGCCAAATTCGTAGCCGTTGTTGCTCATGAACAGGCCGTTGCCGATATGGACGGCGAAGATCGCCACCAGCATCGCAATCGCGAGCACCGCCGCTGCCGGGCGCACCAGCAGGCCGATGATCAGTGCCAGGCCGCCGAAGAACTCCCCGCTGCCGGCGAGCAAGGCCATCAGATATCCGGGCGCCAGGCCGATCGAGGCCATCCACTGGCCGGTGCCTTCGAGGCCGTAACCGCCGAACCAGCCGAAGAGCTTCTGCGCGCCGTGGGCGGCGAAGATGATGCCAACCGGGATACGGAGCGCGAGCGCGGCCCAGCCGGCGTTGGTGGAGAGCAGACGATTGATCAGGGGATGAGTCATGGTGTTTCTCCGTGGGGTCGTTTTCGGTGTGTTGGTCTGGCGTCTTTGCGATGCGCTAACCATGGGCAGCACTTTACTGCGCACGAAATTCGGGATAAACAGCCATCCAGGCGATAAACTGTTCCACCAATAGACACAATTGAGGCGGTGCGGCGGGTTTTCGACCGCCTGGCCGGGATGGACGCGCGGCTAGAGGGCAAGCAGTGCCTGGTGGGCGAGCAACTGACTCAGACCGACGTCCGCACCTTCGTCGCGCCGGATCAGCGCAGCAGCAGCGTCGGGATGGTCGCGGTGCGCAGCAGGTCGGTCGTCTTGCTGCCGAAGATCAGCGCACGCAGCGGAGAATGGGCATAGGCGCCCATCAACAGCATGTCGATGCTGCGCGCCTTGATCTCGCGGGCAATCACCGCCTCGGGATCGCCCGCGAGGATGTCGGCCACCACCTCGAAACCCGCAGCGGTGAGCGTGTCCTTTGCCCAGGCGATCTGCTTCGGTGCATCCGCGCCTTCCTTGCCGGCCATCACGATGTGGATCGGCAGGCCCTTGAACAGCGGGCTGTTGGCGATCATGTCCACGCCCTTGCGCGTCACTGCGCTGCCGTCGAAGGCAAGCATCACATGCTCGGGCTCCTCGAAGCCCTCGGTCACGGTGAGAATGGGCTTATGCACGGCCCGCACCACGCGCTCGACGTTCCGCCCCAGGTCGCGCTGCGTGGTCTCGGCCGATACCCCGCGACGACCGAAGACGAAGAGGCGCACGCTGTCCTCCTGCTCGGCCAGCGTGTCGTCGAGCGCGCCGTGGCGCTGGCGCATGTCGGCCGACGGCGCGCCGGCAGCGAGCGCGCGTTCGCGCAGGCGGTTGAGGAAGATGCGCCCCTGCTCGCGCTTGGCACGGGCGATGGCGGCGTCCTTGTCGCTGAGATTGCTCAGCAGGTGCTCCTGGGCATTGATGCCGATCGCGCCGCTGTGGTCCTCGCCCGAGCCCTGTTCGGGGTGGCGGTCGATGACATGCAGCAATTCGAGTGGCGCATCCATGCGGCGCGCGGCCCAGGCGGCGTAGTCGGCGACGGTGTCGGCGAATCGAGACTGGTCCACGCAGGCCAGCACTTTCTTGTCTTGCTTGCGCATGCTGCTCTCCTCAGTGGCCGGTGAGCAAATCGGCGCCGTCGCCCTTGTCGTGCACGGCGAACTTGTCGACCAGCGTCGCGCTGGCTTCGTTGAGGCCGATCACTTCCACCTCCGTGCCCTCGCGGCGGAACTTCACCACCACCTTGTCCAGCGCGCTCACTGCGGTGATGTCCCAGAAGTGGGCGCGCGATACGTCGATGACGACCTTGTCGATCACTTCCTTGAAGTCGAAGCCGGCGACGAAAGCATCGGCCGAGGCGAAGAACACCTGGCCGGTGACGGTGTAGCGGCGCAGGCGGCCTTCGTCCTCGGCGAGCGAACGGATGCCGAGGATGCGGCCAACCTTGTGCGCAAAGAAGAAGCCGGAAGCGAGCACGCCGACCAGCACGCCTTGCGCCAGGTCGTGGGTGGCGACGGTCACCGCCACGGTGGCGATCATCACGATGCTGGAGCTGGGCGGATGCTCACGCAGCCTTCGGATCGAGTTCCAGTCGAAGGTGCCGATCGACACCATGATCATCACTGCCACCAGCGCCGCCATCGGGATACGCGCCACCCAGTCGCCCACCAGCATCAGCAGCGCAAGCAGGAAGAGACCGGCCGACAGCGTCGACAGCCGGCCGCGACCGCCGGATTTCACGTTGATCACCGACTGGCCGATCATCGCGCAGCCCGCCATGCCGCCGATGAAGCCGCTGGCGATGTTGGCCACGCCCTGGCCGACGCATTCGCGGTCCTTGTTGCTGGGCGTGTCGGTGAGGTCGTCGACGATGGTCGCAGTCATCAGCGATTCGAGCAGGCCCACCACCATCAGCGTCAGCGAGTACGGGAAGATGATCGCCAGCGTCTCGAAGTTGAGCGGCACGTCCGGGATCAGGAATACCGGCAGGCTGTCGGGCAGCTGGCCCATGTCGCCGACGGTGCGGATGTCGAGCTCGAGCACGATCGCCACTGCCGTCAGCACGACGATGGTCACCAGCGGCGACGGAATCGAGCGGGTGACGTACGGGAACAGGTAGATGATGCCGAGACCGGCGGCGGTCATCGCGTACACGTGCCAGGTGACGTTGGTCAGTTCCGGCAGTTGCGCCATGAAGATCAGGATGGCGAGCGCGTTGACGAAGCCGGTGACCACCGAGCGCGACACGAAGCGCATCAGCCGTCCGAGCCGGATCCAGCCGGCGATGATCTGCAGCACCCCGGTCAGCACCGTCGCGGCAAGCAGGTATTGCAGCCCATGGTCCTTGACCAGAGTGACCATCACGAGGGCCATGGCGCCGGTAGCGGCCGAGATCATGCCGGGGCGCCCCCCCGTGAAGGCGATGACCACCGCGATGCAGAAAGAAGCGTAGAGCCCGACCTTGGGATCGACGCCGGCGATGATCGAGAAGGCGATCGCCTCGGGAATCAGCGCCAGCGCGACGACGAGACCGGCGAGCAGATCGTTGCGGACGTTGGCGAGCCAGTCCTGGTGGAGGGATTTCATTTGTCGTTATGTGTCCGTCAAGGGTTGACGCATACCCGGGAACGGGACGCGATGAACTCACGCCAGGCAGCTTCGCAAATGGGCGCAGTGCCCCCTGTGCCCCGACCAAGCGGGGGTGACGGCACAATCGACAAGCCCGCGCGGCGGCGTCGATTCAAGCTGGAAACGGTGGTGCAAGCGAACGGATTGGGGCAAGCCTCGCGCGAGCGTGGAGGCAAAGCAACAACTCGCAGTGAGGGGCAAGGCTTACATGGGTCGCTTGGTCTGATGTTGTGAGGACGATTTCGGCGGGCGCGCGCATCAATCCGAGATGCTCGCAGCCGAAGACGGCAGGACTCTAGCCGAATTGCTGCAATGCAGCAAGCCTCGAGCGCGCTGCACGCAACCAACGGAGCCGTTCGGCGCCTTCATGATCAAGAGCAGCGCCTATGGCCCCTGGCGCACTTCTGCACCGGCGCCGACATCCTGGATCCAGCCCGGTCGCATGCCGCATCAAGGCCAGCGTGCGCAGCACCCAGACGGCCCTCGCGGAAGGGCCGGCTTCCAAGCGAGATCGCTTCCAACGCTGCTTCCTCGAGGACGACTTCCGCGAAGGCCTGCAGGCCTTCATGGACGAGCGGGCGCCGGTGTTCCGCCAGCGCGAGCTAGGCGATACGCGTCAAGGCAGTGCGCACGGGGCCTGACAGAAGTGCCACCATAATCAGTGCCAACGTAGACGGAAGAGGAACTGGATTGGGCGGCCCCCCGCCGCCGACCATTGCCATGAGGCCGGTGGTGCTGAAGTTGCTGGCGATGTCGATCGGCGAGAAGGCATCCGACGGATTGAGGTTGTTGACCAGGTCGTCGTAAGTCGCGTAGCTGCGAAAGACCAGCTCCTGGTTCGCGCCCGCATCGTCGTCGCTCGAACATGAGCGTATAGGGCACTGCGGCTGCCGCGCCTGAAATCAGCATTCCAGCCCCCGTGATCATCGCGCATATCCACTTCATGGCCTGCTCCTTCTCTGCCGAGGTTCATCTGGACACTCAGCCGCCGCACCAGAGGCAGGATCTTCGATCGCCTTGGTCCTGTGACCGCTCCTCAAGCGGTCGACGCGGTCGCCGCCGCCTCCGCATGGGTCGCCCGATGCGCGGCGGCGTTGACCTCCGAGTCAGTCAGGGTGGCTGAAGCAAGACATGCGCCACGTCCGCGAGATTGCTCCATCTCAAGATGTTGGCGGACGTGACCGTTCGGCCCTTCACCGCGACCTGGACAAGCTCCGACGCCGTTTCAGCCTGCGGGACTGATCTCAGGACGACCGTACCGTTTGACGTGAAGACGCAACTCAGGGGCGCAACGAACCTCGCGGAGCTCACCCCAGGTCCGCGCGTTGTAAAAAATTCCGACACTCAACCTGCCCCCGCACCGTCTCGAATCACACTTCTCAGATACCGCTCCCACCTCGGCTGAACTGCCGTTCGCCTCGGTCGCATTCACGCGGATGCCCTGAGTCGCATAATCGAGTCCGGCCACCTTGCTCAGACCGAACCCTGCGCGCCGTGAACCGCCGAGCTGACCGGCAAAGCAGGCTAATATCCATTCCTTTCCAGCCGAGAAATCGCTTTCGATGCCACTCCCCGCAGATCAGCTCGCCGAATACCTGGCCTTCGCAGAACAACTGGCCGATGCCTCGGCCGAGGCCATCCGCCCCTATTTCCGATCGCAACTCGAGGTCATGGACAAGGGGCGCCAGGTGTTCGACCCCGTCACCGTCGCCGACAAGGCGGCCGAGCAAGCCATGCGCAAGTTGATCCGGGACCGCTACCCGACGCACGGCATCCTCGGCGAGGAAGATGGCGCTCAAAGTGGCAGCAGTCCGCTGACCTGGGTGCTCGATCCCATCGATGGCACGCGTGCGTTCATCACCGGACTTCCGTTGTGGGGCACCCTCATCGCCCTCAACGACGGCCATGGCCCGGTGCTCGGGGTGATGAACCAACCCTTCACCGGCGAACGCTTCATCGGCACGACAGCCGGTGCCCGGTCCAACGGGGCCCGGCTGCGGACGCGGTCGTGCGAAAGCCTGTCGTCGGCGGTCCTGATGGCCACGACGCCCGACATGTTCCAGACACCCGAGCAGCGCGCCGCGTTCGACGCAGTCGCGAGCCGCGCCCGGCTGACGCGGTATGGCGGCGACTGTTACGCATACTGCATGCTCGCCTCGGGGTTCGTGGATGCAATCGTCGAGGCCAGTCTTCAGCCCTATGACATACAGGCACTGATCCCCATCATCGAGGGGGCGGGCGGCGTTGTGAGCGCCTGGGACGGCAGCTCCGCCCAGAACGGCGGTGCGGTCGTTGCCTGCGGCGATCCACGCCTGCATGCGCAACTCGTCGAGCACCTGCGGCACGCCTTGTGACACCAGGCGACCGCTTCACCCCGATGCTTGCCGCGCCGCCTTGAGATGCTCGGCGGGCCGCTATGGGTTGGCGGCTCCACCTGGCCCGTGATCCGGTCGAGACCGCCCGACACTCATTGCACGACAGCCACCACCCACTCCACCACCGCCTCTGCGAGCCGGTCGGACGCCCCGCCAAAGGCCTGCACGACCGCCGGCACGGCCGTATCGGTCGCCGTCTGGCGGAACTCGAAGCGCTGGCTGGCGACGATGCGCTGGGTGTCGGGGCGGTACAGGCGCGCATCGAGGCGAACCACAACTTCGGGCCGGCCGTCGCGGTATTCGGTCTGGAAGGCACGCAGGTCGCTGTCGATCTCGAAGTCGGCGTGCAGGCGGCGCTCGTCGCTGCTCAGGGCGGCAATCCGCCCGTCGGCGCGGAAGGCGTCGAGCAGGCGGTTACGCACCAGGATGGGGGCCGGGTCGCTCCAGCCCGCGCCCTTGTAGATGCTGACGAGGTTGTCCTCGGGGATGACCACGATGCGCTGGCCGGCCAGATGCACGCCGGCGGCCGGGCGGGCGATGCGCAGCGAGATCGGCAGCGACTGCTGTGCGCTGCGGGGGGATGCGGCGGGCTCGCCCGCCGGCAGCAGGTAGACGTCCACCGGCTCGGCCTTGGGCAGGATGGTGCAGGCCGACACCAGCACGGCGGCGCAGGCCAGCGCCGCGCCAGTGCGCAGGCGACCGAGGAAGCGGGAGGAGCCGAAACCCTTGCGGTCTGCGTTCATGGGGTGAATTCCTTGGTCGGTTCGAGGCCGAGCAGATAGTCGGCGGGCCGGTCTTCGAGCTGGCGCGTGATGGCACGCAGCGACGCGAGCGTGCTGCGCAGCTCGCCGATCGCCGGGCCCAGTTCGGCCAGCCCGCGCATGCCGCTGTCGAGCTGGCCGCGGTTGTCGGCGACCAGGCTGTCGAGGGTGATCATCGCGCGCTCGAAGGCCTGCATCGAGCGCTCTGCGCTGTTCAGGGTGCGCGTGCCCTGCACGTCGATCAGGCGGTTGGCCGCGCCCATCGCGCGCGTCGCCTCGGCCAGCGCCGCGTTGGCCTGCTGGCTGGCAAGGGTGAGCTGGCGCAACGCCTCGCTGACGTCCTGGCGCTGCGCGGCCAGGCCGGCGGTGGTCTGCTCCAGGTTCTGCAGCGTGCGGCCGATGCCGGCGACGTTGTCGGCCGAAAACAGCGCCCGCGCCTGGATCAGCAGTTCGTTGACGTTGAAGACCACATCCTCGCCGTCGGCAAGCAGGCGGCTCATCGGCGAAGGGGTGGCGATGATCTGCGCCACCTCGTCGTCGCGGCCCTGCAGCCTGGTGCTAGCCGCATCGTCGCCGCTGGTCAGGCGGATGATCGAGATGCCGGTGATCCCCGCCGGCACCAGGCGCGCGCGGGTATCGGTGCGCACCGGGGCCTCGCTGTCGACGCGCACACGGGCGATGACGCGGTGGGCGTCCTGCGGATCCAGCCGCAAGCCGGTCACTTCGCCGATGCGGATGCCGTTGAACTCGACGGTGCTGCCGCGCGACAGGCCGGTGACCGCCTCCTGGAAGACGATGTCGTAGACCTCGAACTGGCGGTCGCTGTCGGCCTTCGCCAGCCACAGCGCAAACAGCAGCGCGGCGCCGATGACGAGCACGGTGAACAGGCCGATCAGCACGTGATGGGCGCGGGTTTCCATGTCAGGTTTTCTCCGTTGCCACGGCAGTGCCCGCCACGGCGAGGGCCGCCGCCCGGCCGCGCGGGCCGTGAAAGTACTCGCTGATCCAGGCGTCGTCGCAGGCGGCGACCTCGTCCAGCGCGGCGTTGATCAGCACCTTCTTCTGCGCCAGCACGGCGACGCGGTCGGTGATGGTGTAGATGGTATCCAGGTCGTGGGTGACGATGAACACCGTGAGCCCGAGCGCATCGCGCAGAGTCAGGATGAGCTGGTCGAAGGCCGCCGCGCCGATCGGGTCGAGGCCGGCGGTGGGTTCGTCGAGAAAGAGGATGTCGGGGTCGAGCGCCAGCGCCCGCGCCAGCGCCGCGCGCTTGACCATGCCGCCAGACAGGTCGGACGGGTATTTTTCCCCCGCCAGCGCGGGCAGGCCGGCGAGCGCGATCTTGAGCGCCGCCAGCTGCGCCGCCTCGCGCGCGCTCAGGCCGGCGTGCTCGATCAGCGGCAACGCCACGTTCTCGGCCACCGTCAGCGACGAGAACAGCGCGCCCTTCTGGAACAGCACGCCGAAGCGGCGCTCGACCGCCATGCGCTGCGTCGCCGGCAGGGCCAGCAGGTCCTGGCCGAACACGCGCACGCTGCCGAGTCGCGGCCGGTTGAGGCCGACGATGGTGCGCAGCAGCACCGACTTGCCGGTGCCCGAGCCGCCGACCACGCTCAGGATCTCACCGCGTCGCACGTCGAGATCGAGCGCCTCATGCACCACCTGCGCGCCGAACTGGTTGCGCACGCCACGCACCTCGATGATGTTGTCGGCGGCGCTCGCCGGCCCCGCCGTCACCAGCCCATCTCCATGCAGAACAGCGCGGCGATCGCATCGACGACGATGACCACGAAGATCGACTGCACCACCGCCGAGGTGGTGTGCTCGCCCACCGACTGCGCGCTGCCCTGCACGCGGAAGCCTTCCAGGCAGCCGATGACGGCGATCAGGAAGGCGAAGATCGGTGCCTTGGCCATGCCGACCAGAAAGTGGATGAGGCCGACGTTGCTCTCGAGCCGTGACAGGAACATCACCGGCGAGATGTCGAGCGTGAGCGCCGACACCAGCATGCCGCCGACGATGCCCGACACCATGGCGACGAAGCTCAGCATCGGCAGGGCCAGCAGCAGCGCGTACACCCGCGGCAGCACGAGCAGCTCGATGGGGTCGAGGCCGAGCACACGGATCGCATCGACCTCCTCGTTGGCGCGCATCGAGCCGATCTGCGCGGTGAAGGCGCTCGCCGTGCGGCCGGCGACGATGATGGCGGCGAGCAGCACGCCGAATTCGCGCAGGAAGGAGTAGGCGATCAGGTCGACGGTGAAGATGCTGGCGCCGAAGTCGGCGAGCACGGTGGCGCCGAGAAAGGCCACCACCGCGCCGACCAGGAAGGTGAGCAGGGCGATGATGGGCACCGCGTCGAGGGCGGTCTTTTCCAGGTTGGCGACCAGCGCGGTGATGCGCCAGCGCCGCGGCTGCACCATCACGCGCAGGGCGGTCTCGAGTATCAAGCCGATGAAGCCGGTGAGGCCGACGACGTGTTGCCAGAACACGCCCATGGTGCGGCCGACGTGTTCGAGCACGTCGGCGAGCGCATTGCCCGCCCGGGGTGGCGCGGCCGCCTCGACGTCGAGCGCGCTCGCCACCGCCTTCAGCAGCGCGCGGCGCTCGGCGGGCAGCGCGCTGGCATCGGCCGCCAATTCGGCCAGCCGCTGCGCGCCGAGCAGGCTGTGCAGCAGCTTTGCACCGGCGGTGTCGATCGCGCCGAGCGCGCTCGGGTCGATGCGCACCTCAGGGCCGATGCGCGCGCGCAGCGCCGCGGCGCGTGCGTTCAGCGCCTTGTAGTGGGCCAGCGTCCAATCACCCGTGAGGCTGAGCAAGGCCCCGCCCCCCGCGGCGTCGGGCGTCAGCTCGGCGCGCCCGGGGCTCGCCAGCACGCGGTCGAGCGGCCATAAGGGATGGGTGGATGCAGACATGGTTGGACGTCTCGCCTTGCGCTTGAAGAATCGTCAGTGTGCGGGAGTAGCCAGACAGGGAATCCCGCGCTGGGTTCGCGCCGCCCGGATGATCACGAGGCCCCGGAGCTGCTGCGGATGGCATAATCACGAGGCCCCGTGCACCCGCCCGACGACCGTGCCCAGGCCGAGACCCGGCGGCATTTCCGTTCGCCGTCGGCCGCTTGCCCCGGCTGCCAGCCGGTCATCCGAGAAAGCCGGCGGCATCTTACTACAGGGCCCGATTTGCGCGTCAGGACGCCCCGATGAAAGCCGAAACCCAGTCCCTCGTTCTCCGTGGCATCGCCGCCCTCGTTGTGCTGGCCATCGCCTTTGCCGCCTGGACCACGCTGCGCCCGCCCGCCGACGACGGCAACGTGGTGCGCGGCAATGGCCGCATCGAGGCAACCCAGGTGGATGTCGCCGCACGCGCCGCAGGCAGGGTGGCCGACATCCTGGTCAACGAAGGCGACTTCGTGCGCGCCGGCGACGTCGTCGCGCGCATGGACATGAAGTCGGTCGAAGCCCAGCTCGCGCAGGCGCTGGCCGAGCTCGCCAACGCCCGCAGCGCGCGCCAGACCGCGCTCGCGCTGGTGGCGCAGCGCGAGGCCGACGTCCTGATGAATGAGGCGGTGCTGGTGCAGCGCCGTTCCGAGCTCGACGTCGCCCGCCGCACCAGCGCGCGTTCGCAGGCGCTGCTCTCCGAGCGCGCCACCTCGGCCCAGATCGCCGACGACAACGCCGCCCGCGCGCGCAACGCCGAGGCCAACGTGCGCGTTGCCCAGGCGCAGATCACCGCGGCGCAGGCGGCCGTGGCGGCGACGCGCGCCCAGGTCGCGCAGACCGAGGCCGGCATTGCCGCCGCCGAGGCGGTGGTGGCCCGCCTGCGCACCGACATCGAGGACGGCGTGCTGCGCGCACCGCGCGACGGCCGCGTGCAGTATCGGGTGGTGCAGCCGGGCGAGGTGATCGGCAGTGGCGGCAAGGTGGTCAGCCTGATCGATGTCGGTGACGTGTACATGACCTTCTTCCTGCCCGAGCGCGCCGCCGGCCGCGTGGCGATGGGCAGCGAGGTGCGCATCGTGCTCGATGCCGCACCGCAGTTCGTGATTCCGGCCCAGTTGTCCTATGTGGCCAGCGTCGCGCAGTTCACGCCCAAGACGGTGGAGACCCAGAGCGAGCGCCAGAAGATGGTGTTCCGCGTCAAGGCGCGGGTCGATCCCGAACTGCTGCGCCAGTACCCCGAACAGGTCAAGACCGGCCTGCCCGGCCTCGCTCACGTGCGCCTGGACGCGGCGCGCCCCTGGCCTGCCGCGCTGGAGGTGAAGCTGCCGTGACCGCCCCTGGCGCCACGCCAGCGGTCGTCCGCCTCGATGGGCTGGAGCACCGCTATGGCGCGACACGGGCGGCCGACGGGGTCAGCCTCGACATCCCGGCCGGCCGCATGATCGGCTTCATCGGCCCCGATGGGGTGGGCAAATCCACCTGGCTCGGGCTGATCGCCGGCGCACGAAGGATCCAGCGTGGCCGCATCGAGGTGCTGGGCGGCGACATGGCGAGCGCGCGCCACCGCGCCGCCGTGTGCCCGCGCATCGCCTACATGCCGCAGGGCCTGGGCAAGAACCTCTACCCCACCCTGTCGGTGTTCGAGAACGTCGACTTCTTCGGTCGCCTGTTCGGCCAGTCGCGCAGCGAACGCGAGCGCCGCATTGCCGAGCTGCTCGCCGCCACCGGCCTGGAGGGCTTTGAATCGCGCCCGGCCAACAAGCTGTCGGGCGGCATGAAGCAGAAGCTCGGCCTGTGCTGCGCGCTGATCCACGACCCCGACCTGCTGATCCTCGACGAGCCCACCACCGGCGTCGATCCCCTGTCGCGGCGTCAGTTCTGGGAGCTGATCGAACGCATCCGGCTGCGCCGCCCGGGCATGAGCGTGCTGGTGGCCACCGCCTACATGGAAGAGGCCGAACGCTACGACTGGCTGGTGGCGGTCGATGCCGGCCGCGTGCTGGCGACGGGCACGCCCGCCGAGCTGCGCACGCGCACCGCCAGCGCCAGCCTGGAAGAAGCCTTCCTCGCCCTGCTGCCGCCCGAGCGCCGCAGCGATCACTCGCCCCTGTCCATCCCGCCGCTCGATGCGGGCGAGGTGGTGATCGAGGCGCGCGCGCTGCAGATGCGCTTCGGCGACTTCGTGGCGGTCGACGACGTCAATCTCGACGTCCGCCGCGGCGAGATCTTCGGTTTTCTCGGCTCGAACGGCTGCGGCAAGTCGACCACGATGAAGATGCTCACCGGCCTGCTGCCGCCCACCAAGGGCGAGGCGCGCCTGCTCGGCGAGGTGCTCGATGCGCGCAACATCGACACCCGGCGCCGGGTCGGCTACATGTCGCAGGCCTTTTCGCTGTATGGCGAGCTGTCGGTGCGCCGCAACCTCGAGCTGCATGCCCGCCTGTTCGACCTGCCGGCGCCCGCGGGCGAAGCGCGCATTGCCGAGCTGGCCGCGCGCTTCGAGCTCGCGCCGGTGATGGAGGCCTTGCCCGACGCGCTGCCGCTCGGCATCCGCCAGCGCCTGCAACTGGCGGTGGCGGTGCTGCACCGGCCCGACGTGCTCATCCTCGACGAGCCCACCTCGGGCGTCGATCCGGTGGCGCGCGACCGCTTCTGGGCACTGATCGTGGACCTGTCGCGCCGCGACGGGGTGACCATCTTCATCACCACCCACTTCATGAACGAGGCCCAGCGCTGCAACCGCATCTCGCTGATGCATGCCGGCCGCATCCTCGCCAGCGACACCCCGGCTGCGCTGATGGCGCAGCGCGGTGCCCCCAGCCTCGAGGACGCCTTCGTCGGCTATCTGGCCGAGGCGAGTGGCGTCGAGCCGCCGTCGGCACAGCACGCCGGCCAGGCAGCGGCGGATGCGCCCTTGCCCGCCGCGTCCCCTGCACCGGAGGCGGCGCCGGGTCTGACATCGAGCCCGCCGTCGTCCCCCCGCCGCCCGCCGCGCTTCAGCCTGGCGCGGCTGCTGAGCTTCAGCGCGCGCGAGGCGACCGAGCTGCGCCGCGACCCTTTCCGCCTCACCCTCGCCCTGCTCGGCACCGTGCTGCTGATGCTGGTGATGGGTTACGGCATCACCACCGACGTCGAGAACCTCAACTACGCCGTGCTCGACCACGACCGCAGCACCGACAGCGAGCGCTACACGCTCAACCTGTCGGGCTCGCGCTACTTCTCCGAGCAGGCGCCGCTACTCAGCCACGACGACCTCGACCGCCGCATGCGCAGCGGCGAGCTGGCGCTGGCGCTCGAGATCCCGCCCGGCTTCGGCCGCGAGCTCGCGCGCGGCGCCCGACCCGAGATCGCGATGTGGCTCGACGGCGCGATGCCGATGCGTGCCGAAGTGGCGCGCGGCTACATGCTGGGCGTGCATGCACAGACGCTCGCCGAGGGCGTCGCCGCGGCCACCGGCACCGCGCCTGCGCCACTGGCCGACATCGCCGTGCGCTACCGCTACAACCCCGACATGCTGAGCCTGGTGGCGATGGTGCCGGCGGTGATTCCGCTGCTGCTGGTCTTCATCCCGTCGATGCTGACGGCGCTCGGCGTGGTGCGCGAAAAGGAGCTCGGTTCCATCCTCAACGTCTACACCACGCCGGTGACCAAGCTCGAGTTCCTGCTCGGCAAGCAGCTGCCCTACATCGCGCTGTCGCTGTTCAACTTCGCGCTGCTGTTCGTGCTCGCGATCACGCTGTTCGGCGTGCCCTTCAAGGGCAGCCTGCCAACGCTGGTCCTCGGCGCCCTGCTCTACGTCACCGCCACCACCGGCCTCGGCCTGCTGATGTCGACGCTGACGGACAGCCAGGTGGCGGCGATGGCGGGCACCTCGATCGGCACCCTGCTGCCGGCGATCCAGTTCTCCGGCATGATGGACCCGGTGTCCTCGCTCGAGGGCGTGGGCGCCCTCATCGGCCAGGCCTACCCGACCACCCACTTCCTCAACATCAGCCGCGGCACCTTCGCCAAGGCGCTCGACTTCGGCGACCTGTGGGCCGCCTTCGTCCCGCTGCTGATCGCGATCCCGGTGCTGACCCTGGCCTCGGTGCTGCTGCTGAAGAAGCAGGCGCGCTAGGCGCCGGGCCACCGGACCGGGACAGAGGCAAGGACGCCCCCATGCACACGCGCGGCACGCTGAGAAACACCTGGCACCTCGGCATCAAGGAGTTCCACAGTCTGCTCGGCGACTGGACGATGCTGTTCCTGATCGTGTTCATGTTCACCGGCTCGATCTACGCCGACGCCCGCGCCCGCCCGGAGAGCCTGCAACGCGCCGCCATCGCGATCGCGGACGAGGACCGCTCGCAGTTGTCGGCCCGCATCGTCGCCGCGCTGCAGCCGCCGCAGTTCATCACGCCCGAGATGATCGAGCTGGCCGACATCGACAAGGGCATGGACGCCGGCCGCCACACCTTCGTGCTCGACATCCCGCCCAACTTCCAGCGCGACGTGCTGGCCGGGCGCTCGCCGGCGCTGCAGCTCAATGTGGACGCCACCCGCCAGAGCCAGGCCCAGACCGGCACCGGCTACATCCAGAGCATCATCAACGACGAGGTGCGCGCCTTCGTGCAGGGCTACCCCTCGGTCACGCCGCAAGCGGTGGAGCTGGTGCCGCGCGCGCTGTTCAACCCCAACCTGACGCAAGGCTGGTTCGCCGCCGTCACCGCCATCATCAACAACATCACCATGCTGGGCATCCTGCTCACCGGCGCGGCGCTGATCCGCGAGCGCGAGCACGGCACCATCGAGCACCTGCTGGTGATGCCGGTGACGCCGCTCGAGATCATGCTGTCCAAGGTCTGGTCGATGGCGGTGGTGGTGCTGGTGGCCTCGTCCTTCTCGCTGCAGGTCGTGGTCAAGATCGCGCTGGGCGTGGTGGTGCCGGGCTCGGCCCTGCTGTTCGCGCTCGGCACCCTGCTCTACCTGTTTGCCGCCACCTCGATCGGCATCTTCATGGGCACCCTGGCGCGCAACATGCCGCAGTTCGGCCTCATGTCCATCCTGGTGTTGCTGCCGCTGCAGATCCTGTCGGGCGCGCTGACCCCGCGCGAGAGCATGCCCGAGCTGGTGCGGGTACTGATGTCCTTCGCCCCCACCACGCACTACGTCGGCCTTGCCCAGGGGGTGCTGTTCCGCGATGCGGGGATCGCCGTGGTGTGGCCCGAGTTCGTCATGGTCGCCCTCATCGGCGCGGTCTTCTTCGCCCTCGCCCACCACCGCCTGCGCCACACGATCGGCCAGATGCAGGCCTGACCCCCGGGCCTGTCGTGCGCAGGCAACGACGCCCGGCCGCTGCCGCTTGAGTCGGCCCCGGCTTGCGCTCATCATTGCCGCCTTCGCGCATTCCGCGCTCACCCCCTTGCTCTGCAAACCATGACCTCCATCGCGCAGTCGCCGGCCTGGCAGGCGCTCGGCAGACACTGTCAGCTCGTCCAGTCGCAACAGCTTACGGCCCTGTTTGCCGCCGACCCCGGGCGCGCCGGGCGCATGCAGGCCGAGGCCTGCGGCCTCGTCCTCGACTACTCCAAGAACCGCCTCACCGACGACACGCTGCGCCTGCTGCTGCAGCTCGCGCGCGAGGCAGGCGTTGCCGAGCGCAGCCGCGCGATGTTCGAAGGCGAGCGCATCAACGTCACCGAGGGCCGCGCCGTGCTGCACAGCGCGCTGCGCGCTGCGCCCGACACCGCGCTGATGCTCGATGGACGCGACGTGGTCGCCGACGCAGCCGCGGTGCGCGCGCGCGTGGCGGCCTTTGCCGAGCGCGTGCGCGCCGGCCAATGGCGCGGCTACGGCGGCGAGGCGATCACCGATGTGGTCAACATCGGCATCGGCGGCTCCGACCTCGGCCCCTTGATGGTGTGCGAGGCGCTCAAGGATCTGGCCCACCCGCGGCTGCAGATGCACTTCGTGTCCAACGTCGACGGCGTGCAGCTCGACGACGTGCTGCGCCAGGCCGACCCGCGGCGCACGCTGTTCATCGTCGCCTCCAAGACCTTCACCACCCAGGAGACGCTCACCAACGCGCACGCCGCACGGCGCTGGCTGGTCGCGCATGCGGGCGACGAGCGCGCGGTGGCGCGCCACTTCGTCGCCGTGTCGACCCAGGCCGACGCGGTGCGTGCCTTCGGCATCGACGCCGACAACATGTTCGGCTTCTGGGACTGGGTCGGCGGGCGCTTCTCGCTGTGGAGCGCGATCGGCCTGCCGATCGTGCTGCAGATTGGGGCCGAGCAATTCGACGCCCTGCTGGCCGGCGCGCGCGCGATGGACGCGCACTTTCGCAGCGCGCCGCCGGAGGCGAACCTGCCGCTGCTGATGGCGCTGATCGGCATCTGGAACATCGACTTCCTCGACGCCCCGACCCAAGTCATCGCCCCCTACCACCAACGCCTGCACCGCCTGCCCGCCTTCCTGCAGCAGCTCGACATGGAGTCGAACGGCAAGTCGGTGCGCGCCGATGGCAGCCCGGTCGGCTGCCACACCAGCCCGGTGATCTGGGGCGAACCGGGCATCAACGGACAGCACGCCTACTTCCAGATGCTGCACCAGGGTACGCGCTTCGCGCCGGTGGACTTCGTCGGCGTGCTCGAGGCCCCCGCGGAGCGCGCCGACGCGGCCCGCATCGCCTTCGCCAACATGGTGGCGCAGGCCGAGGCGCTGATGCGTGGCAAGTCCGCCGCCGAGGTCGAGGCCGAGATGCGCACGGCCGGCATCGGTGCCGATCGCATCGCGCAGCTGCTGCCGCACCGCAGCTTTGCCGGCAACCGGCCGAGCAACACCCTGCTGCTCGAGCGCCTCGATGCGCCTACGCTGGGTGCGCTGATCGCGCTGTACGAGCACCGCACCTTCGTGCAGGGCGTGGTGTGGGGCCTGAACTCCTTCGACCAGTGGGGCGTGGAGCTCGGCAAGCAGCTCGCCGCACGCGTGCTCGAGGATCTGGACGCGCCGGCCGACCGCCACGCGCATGACGGCAGCACCGCCGCGCTCATCGCGCGCTACCGGAGGCAGCACCCGAAGCAGGGGTAGGCACCGCGGCCACCGCCCGCTGCGAGGCACGACAGATGAATCTGCGGTTGGTGTTCGGCGGCGGATTTGCCTACATTCAGATCAGCCGCGGGTCGAGCTACACCGCCCTCGGCCGGTATCCGCAATGCGTCAGAGCGGGGAGACACGAGATGACGGTCCTGTATGTGGGGAGGCTTGCAGGCTTCACGGCCGTGCGCGCGCGCCGGGCATCGTTCGGCTCCCGTGCACGCGCCCGCTCGAGGATGCGCCGATGCCACCAATGAGCCCATCGCCGGCCATCGCCGCCCTGCTCGAGTTCGCGCGTGAAGAGCCCGATGTGCGGGTCCGCTTGGCAGCGTTGGCGGCGACGCTGCATCTCGAGCTCACCCCCGCCCAGCGTGGGGAGCTTGCGCAGGCCACCTGCGCCGTGATCGACAGCTTTCCCGCCGCCGCCTACCCGCGCCACCTTGCTCTCGCGCTGGCAGCCCGCATCCCGCAGCGCAGCCTGCGCGAGCGCCTGCATGCGCTGGCTGCCGACCCTGCTGAGGCCGACGCCGAGGCCGTCGCCAGCGCGCTCGAGGCCGCTGGCGACCCGATCCGCATCGTGCCGCTGCTGGCTGGGCTGCATCAGGGCAGGACGGCGAACTACCGACTGCTCGCGGCGCTGCCGATCGAGCGCGCGCTCGAAAGTGCCGCCGAGCTGCCGGAGCCGCGCAATGGCATCGCCGAGGACGCCCGCTTCTGGTGGGCGCTCGCGCGCGCCCGCCTCGGCGACTTGTCGCCGCTCGAGAGCCTCTTCTACGCGGACGACAACCTGCCCTTCCTGTTCTGGGATGAGCCTTGGTCGGCCTATGAGCAGATCGCGGCGATCAAACCGCTGCCGCCGCGCCAGCATGCCCAGTTGCTGGCGCTGCTGGCCCAGGCCGACGCCGACGAGGCCGCCGGCACATTGGACCCCGAGCAGGCGCGCGCGCTTCGCCTCACCGTGTGGGCCGCCACGGGCACCGCCGACGCCGAGGGCACTCCCCTCCGCGCGCTGCCCGCGGCTGGGCATCCTGGCCTCGAAGTGCCCGGCGCGGGCCACCTGGATATCGCCGCGCTCCTCGCAGGCCCAGCCGCCGACACGCAGCCGGTGCCGACCGATGCGCAGCTCGCGGCCCTGATCGCGGGCGAGCCGGCCGCGTACTTCATCCCCCGACTGCTGGCCCTCGCGGGTCCGGAGCGGCCGAGCGAGGCACGCATCCGAGCCCTTGGCCTCATCGCGCTCGCCGCCGACCTTCGGGCCGGCCGACCGGTGGCGCCCCATCGCCGCGCCGCCGACTTCATGCGCAATCTGCCGCGCCCCGAACCTGTCATCGATGCCCAGGTGATCACCGCCGCACGTGCAGCCGACGATCTGACAGCCGCCCCATCCAGCAGGCCGCAACTGGCCTCGCACGCCCGCGCGGCCCACGGCGCGCGCTCGATGGCCGCGCCGCACACCGGCGCAGGCGAGGCCGACCAGCGCCGGGTCAATGCGCTGATCATCGTCGATGGCCTCGTCCGGCTGCGTTTCGTGGCTGGGCGCCGGCAGTTCATCCGCTGCTGGATTGGCCTGCCGCAGGCGCAGGCGGCGGCGGCCGACGCGCCCATCCCCACCGTCGACATCCCGGACGAAGGCCTGGCGCTCAGCGTCGAGCTGTGCTGGCAGGGGCAAGGTGCCGCCGGGCTGATCCACCTGCCCGCCAAGCGCAGCGCCCGCAGCGAGGACTGCGACCTGCCCATCGACGTGCCGGAGGGCATCGACCAGCTCGAAGCCGAGCTGCTGTTCCGCTTCAAGGGCAAGGTCTTCGAGGCGGTCAGGCTGACGGCCGCGGTCGAGCACGAGGGCCGCCCCGCCGCCACCGGCGCCGATCTGCAGCTCGCCGTGCAGTTTGGCCAGCGCGCGGTGATCGAGCTGCCCGAGCGCAGCGCCTTCGATGCCACGATCACCTTCGGCTCGGCCGAGATGCGGGTGTTTGCCGGCAAGGGCGGCAAGATCTTCGACCTCGGCAGCACCAGCGCCCTGGTGCGGCTGCTCAACGACAAGCTCTTCCTCAAGGACGTGTCGCTGGTGCGGCGGCGCAGCCAGCAGGGCGTGGATGAGCGCGACGCCGTGCTCGACGCCGACGACCCGGATGTGCTCGAACTCTTCTGCGACCTCGCGCGCCACGGCGCCACGCTGTATCAGGATCTGCGCAGCCAGGGCTTCGTCGATCCGGGCGAGCGTCTGCAACTGGTCAATCACGACCCCAAGCGCTATGTGCCGCTCGAATTTGTCTACGACCGCGGTTTTCCGCGGCGCGGCGCGCGCCTGTGTGCAGGCTGGCAGGCGGTTCTGGGGGGCGAGGCCGTGCGCTGCCCGGCCTGTGACGCGACTGAGGCGGCCGCGGCCGGCGGCGGGCGCAGCGACACGATCTGCCCACTCGGCTTCTGGTCGATCCGCAAGGTGATCGAGCGCACCGACCCCGCACGGCTGCAGGACCTGTCCACCCCCACTGCCCCCCGCCGCCGCCTGCGCGCGCTCAACGCGGCGCTATGCGCCAGCAGTGACAAGGTGCCCGAGGACAATCGCGCCGAGCTGGGAGCAACGCTGGCCGCGGCGATTCCGGCCGCCACGGTGGTGAGCGACTGGGCGCAATGGGAGGCGGCCGTCGCGCGCGACGCCCCGCCGCTGCTGATCCTGCTCGCCCACCACGACCTGGACGACGGGCTGGACTATCTCGAGATCGGCAGCGAAGCCCTCGACGAAGAGCTCAAGTGGCGCTTCCGTCCCGAGCTCAACGAGCGCCTGATCAACCCGCCGCCGGTCGAACCCGGGCCGATCGTGCTGCTGCTGGGCTGCCTCACCGCCGCCGACAACGCGGAGATGGGCTACAGCGGCCTGGCCAACACCTTCACCGCCTTTCGCGCCGGCGTGGTGCTCGGCACCCTGGCCAAGATCCTCGGCCGCCATGCCGCGCCGCTGGCGAGCGAGCTGGTGTCGGAGCTGGTCGCCGTCGACATGCCGGACGCCGACTTCGGCACCGTGATGCGCCGCGTGCGTCGGCGCATGCTGGGCCGCGGCTACCTGATGGCGCTGAGCCTGGTCAGCCTGGGCGACGCCGAGTGGCACCTGCCGCAGTCCCACCCGGGCCAGGCGCGTCCGCCCGCCGACACCGCCGCACCGCCCTGACACCACGAGGAGTCCTGCCATGTTCCGCATCGAGATGCTGCCCGCCGCGCACGGCGACTGCCTGTGGATCGAGTACGGCAGCGGCAGTGCCATCCACCGCCTGCTCATCGATGGCGGGCCCGCCCACACCTATCCGGCGCTGCGCGAGCGCATCCTGCACCTGCCGGCGGCCGAGCGCCGCTTCGACCTGCTGGTGATCACCCATGTCGATGCCGACCATATCGAGGGCGTGATCCGCCTGCTGCTCGACGCCGAGGCCCTGCAGTGCCGCTTCGACCGCATCTGGTTCAATGGCCGCGAACAGCTCAATGCCGTGCCCGACCCGGCCGGCCAGCCGCTCGGCGCCTTGCAGGGCGAGATGCTGGGCGTGCTGATCGCCGACTACGAGGCGCGCACCGGCGAGTCGGTGTGGAACCGCGACTTCGCGCGCGGCCCGGCTGCGGTCGACCGCAACCAGCCCACCCTGCCGGTGGTGGCGCTGCCCGGCGACTGCCGGCTCACCCTGCTGTCACCCGACCATGCAGCCCTGCTCACGCTCAAGGACCGCTGGACGCAGGAACTGCGCAAGGCCCGCATCAGCTCGGGCGACACGGCCGCGCTGCGCGCCCGCCTGGCGGCCAGCCGCAGCCTGCGCCCGCTCGGCGACGTGCTGGGTGCAGAGGAGGACGAGGAGGAGACGGCGGCCATGGCCGACCGCTTCGAGCTGCCGGCCGACGATGACAGCGACCTGGGCGCGCAGTTGGAGGACGCGCTTGGCAGCGGCAGTGGCGAACCGGGCGCGGACGCCCCCTTCGGCGGCGACCGCAGTCCGGCCAATGGCAGCAGCATCGCCTTCGTGCTCGAGTACCCAGCGGCCAGGCCGCAGGCGCGCGTGCTGCTTGCAGGCGACGCCTGGCCGGCGGTGCTCGAGGCCTCGCTCGCGCAATGGCTCGATGCGCCCGACCAGGTTCTGACGCTGAACGCGTTCAAGCTGCCGCATCACGGCAGTGTCGCCAACCTGAGCGAGGCCCTGCTCGCGCGCCTGCGCTGCAGCCATTACCTGGTGTCGACCAGTGGCGCGCTGTTCCGCCACCCGCATGCGCGTGCGATCGACCTGCTGCTGCTGCAGCACAAGGGCGCGGGGCGGCCGCAACTGCACTTCAACTACCTGACGCGCTGCACCGAGCCCTGGAGCCGAAGCGACGACCAGTCGGCGCGCGGCTATCGCGCCCATCATCCGAAGGGCGTATCGCTGGAAATTTGAAACACCGTGCCGCCTGCCTTGTCACATCGGGCACCTGGCGCCGGCGCAGCCCACACCCACGCGCCCGACGCCATCACGACACCCATCACCACAACGACAGGACAAGCACAGGCATGAGCGGTTATCTCGACCACGGTAAGTGGAAGCAAGGCTGGTACGACACCGAGGACACGCAGGGCGAATTCGTCCGCACGGTGACCGAGTTTCGCCACGACGTCGGCCCCGACTCGCCCTTCCCGGCCGCGGCCGGCCGCTACCATCTCTACGTTTCACTGGCCTGCCCGTGGGCCCACCGCACGCTCATCGTGCGCAGCCTCAAGGGGCTCGAAGCCGTGATCCCGGTTTCGGTGGTCGAGCCGGTGATGTCCGACCAAGGCTGGGCCTTCAGCGCCGCCCTGCCCGACCATGCCAACGGCTTCGAGCATGCGCACCAGCTGTACACCGCGGCAAAGGCGGACTTCAGCGGCCGCGTCACCGTCCCCGTCCTGTGGGACACGAGGACGCGGACAATCGTCAACAACGAATCGGCCGAGATCATCCGCATCTTCAACCGCGCCTTCGACGAATGGGGCGACGCCCGGGTCGATCTCTACCCGGAAGCCCTGCGCGCCGAGATCGACGACATCAACGCCTTCATCTACGACAGCATCAACAATGGCGTCTATCGCTGCGGCTTCGCCACCCGCCAGGCCGCCTACGAGCAGGCCTTCGAGCGCCTGTTCGCCGCCCTCGACCACATCGAGGCCCGCCTGTCGGCGCACGATTGGCTGGTCGGCGATCAGCCCACCGAGGCCGACTGGCGCCTGTTCACCACCCTGATCCGCTTCGACGCGGTCTATGTCGGGCACTTCAAGTGCAACCGCCAGCGCATCGCCGACTTCCCCCAGCTGTCGCGCTACCTGCGCCGGCTCTATCATGTGCCCGGCGTGGCGCGCACGGTGGATTTCGACCACATCAAGCGCCATTACTACATGAGTCACCCGCACATCAATCCGACACGCATCGTGCCTGCAGGACCCAGGCTCGAGCTCTGAGCGGCACCGCGCCAACCTCCGCCTCACCTCACCCTTCCCGCCCCGACCGAGCCATGACCGGCCCCCTGTCCAACACGCCCCTGCTGCCGCTGCTGCTGCTCTACGGCCTGATGCTGCCCGTCACCGCGATGGTGCCGGTGCTGCCCGACTTCACCGCCCAGCGCTTTCCCGGCCTGGGCCAGTTCGCCAGCCACCTGTTCATGTCGGTCAACATGATCGGGGCGCTGGTCGGCGCGCCGGTGGCAGGGGTGCTGTCCGACCGCCTGGGCCAGCGCAAGGCGCTCGCGGTGACCGCGCTGGCGGTCAATGGCCTGACCCTGCTCGGCATTGCCTGGGCCTACCAGCGTGCGGACAGCTATGCGCTGCTGCTCGGGCTGCGTCTGGTCGAGGGCTTTGCCCACATGTCGGCACTGTCGCTGCTGATGGCGCTCGGCGCCGACCAGCCGGGCAAGGCCGGTCTCGGTGCCCGCATGGGCGCGGTGGGGGCCTCGATCAGCCTGGGCGTGGCGACTGGCGCGCCGCTGGGCGGCTTCGTCGGCGGTGTCGACCCGCTGTGGGTGCCGCTCGGCGGCGGGCTGCTGTCGCTCGCGCTGGCGCTGGCCGGCGCGATCGGCCTGGCCGACGCGGCGCACGGACGCCCGCGCATGGCGGTGGGCGAGATCGTGCACACCCTGCGCAGCCGCCGCCCCTTGCTGGTGCCGCTCGCGTTTTCCTTTGCCGATCGCCTGACGGTGGGTTTCATCGTATCCACGCTGTCGCTCTACCTCGGCCTGGTGATCGGCTTCGATGCGCGCCAGATCGGCCTGGCAATGGCGGCCTTCCTGATCCCGTTCTCGGTCCTCACCTATCCTGCCGGGCGCCTGTCGCGGCACTGGGATCCGCTCGCGATGATGGTCAGCGGCAGCGTGCTGTACGGCGTGTTCCTCGCCGTGCTCGGCTTCCTCCCCGGCAGCCTGATCCTGCCGGCGATGGCAGTGGGCGGGGTGATCGCGGCGCTGATGTACGCGCCCTCGCTGGTGCTGGCCGCGCACTACGGCGGCAGCGACTGCCGCGCGAGCGCGCTCGCTGCCTTCAACATGGCGGGCTCGCTCGGCTTCGCCAGCGGCCCGCTGCTAAGCAGCAGCCTGCTGGCCGTGTTCTCGCTCGGGCTTGCCGCCCCCTATCCGGCGGTGTTCGTCGTCATCGGCATGATCGAGGTCGTGCTCGCCCTCGTCGTGCTGGCCATGGTGCGCCGAGGCCGCCTCGCCGAAATCGGCGCGCGCGCCTGAGCCCCCCTGATTCGCCGGCAAACATGAAACTGTCTCGCCTCTACCAGCCGCAGGACCGCCGCTTCTGGCTGATGATCGTGCTCAACCTGTTGTCCGCCGTGCTCGCCTGGGTGCTGCGCAGCGTCCCGCTGGTGCCACTGGCGATGGGGGTGGTGGCGCTGTTCGCGCTCGGCAATGCCGTGCTCGGCATCCGCCTCGCGCTCGATCTGATGCGCGACACGCCGCCGGGCGGGGGCGGAGCCGGCGCCTCAGACGTCCGGCGTTAGCCCGCATTTCTCACAGATAGGAGGCGCATCGCGGCCGGAAATATGAGAAAGTTGTTTTGCGAGAACGACTTAACCATACCCCGGAGGAACCCGCGATGCCGACACAGTGTACCGGACGAAGCCAAGGCGCGGGGCGCATTGAGGGCCGCCAGGTGGCGGTGGATTTCGACGGTGGGCAGATCAGCTCGGATGCGGGCGCCCTGTTGCTGCGCGAGGTCGATCGCACCTTGCGGTTGACCGAGCGGGTGGCGGCCTGCTTCGAGGATGGGCGCGATCCGGAACTGATCGAACACACCGTGCACACGCTGGTGATGCAACGGATCGTGGGGATCGCGCTCGGCTACGAGGACCTGAACGATCACGACCAGTTGCGCCGTGACCCGGTGCTGGCCACGCTGGCCGGCAAGCTCAGCGCCCGGCGCAAGGGCTGCGAGCCGCTGGCGGGCAAGTCGACCTTGAACCGGCTCGAACATGCCCCCGACACCAAGGACGGTTCGCGCTACCACAAGATCGCCCACGATCCGGCGGCCTTCGAGTCGCTGTTCGTCGATTGCTTCATCGAGGCGCATGAGCAGGCGCCCGACGAGATCATCCTCGATCTGGACGCCACCGACGACCCGCTGCATGGTCAGCAGGAAGGGCGCTTCTTCCATGGCTACTACGGCGGTTACTGCTATTTGCCGCTGTACATCTTCTGCGGCCGGCACCTGCTTGCCGCCAAGCTGCGCCGGGCCAACACGGACGCCTCGGCCGGCAGTGTTGAAGAGCTCGAACGCATCGTCACCCAGATCCGCCGCCACTGGCCCGAGGTACGCATCGTGCTGCGTGCCGACTCGGGCTTTGCGCGCGATGCCTTGATGAGCTGGTGCGAAGACGAGCGCATCGACTTCGTCTTCGGGCTGGCCAAGAACGACCGGCTCAAAGCCCAGATCGACTCCGAGATGAACGAGGCGCAGGCCGAATGCGCCCAGACCGGCAAGCCTGCGCGGCGGTTTCGCGACTTCACCTACCGCACCCTCGACAGCTGGTCGCGCACACGGCGCGTCGTCGGCAAGGCCGAACAGCTACCGGGCAAGGCCAATCCGCGCTTCATCGTCACCAGCCTGGATGCCCGGCGCTGGCCGGCGCGCGAACTGTATGAGGCGCTGTACTGCGCTCGCGGTGAGATGGAGAACCGCATCAAGGAATGCCAACTGCATCTATTCGCCGACCGCACCTCGACGGCCACGATGCGGGCCAACCAGCTGCGGCTGTGGTTCGCCTCCTTCGCCTACGTCATGCTCGAAGCGCTGCGCCGCATCGGGCTGGCCGGCACCGAACTGGCCGATGCCACCTGCGAGAGCCTGCGCCTGAAACTGCTCAAGATCGGCGCGCGGGTCAAGATCAGCGTGCGCCGCATCCACGTCAGCATGGCCAGCAGTCATCCGTTCCAGACCGCCTGGCGCCTGGCCCAAGCCAGACTCGCACCCGGCTGATCCGCCACGCCCCCTTGGTCCTGCTGATCCGATCGCGCACCCGTTCGCGCGAGGCGGTCTCATGCCCGAACAGCGCCGCTTGCCCCCTCAACGTACCTGACCGCCCGCAGAACCTCACCCGCCAGCCCTCGATTGGCCGCTTGCGGGACCGCACCCTCAAGGTCACGGCGACGCGTGAAGCAAAAAGCCGCGCCACCGGGGGCGAATCGTGAGGGTGTGAGAAATGCGGGTTAGGTAGGTGCGCTCGGGCTTGTGCGTTCGGCTGCGGAGCAGCACCGGCACGGTGTCGCCCGGCGCCGGCGCCGGAGCAGGGACAGCGGCAGGGGCACCCTCCTCGCGTTCGACCTCGACCACGCCGCCGCGCACGCCCCAGTTCACCACCTCGATGCGGCCGTCGTAGTGCTCGACGATGGCGCTGCAGGTGTCGACCCAGTCACCGCAGTTGAGGTAGCGCACCTTGCCGATGCGACGGTCAGCCGGCCAGTGGATGTGGCCGCAGACCACGCCGTCGACTCCGCGCTGCTGGGCGGCGTGGGCGACCGCGTCCTCGAAGTCGAAGATGAAGCTCACCGCCTTCTTCACCTTCTGCTTGGCATAGCCGGCCAGTGACCAGTAGCCCGGGATGCGCAGCAGCCGGCGCGCGCGCGACAACAGCAAGTTGATGCGCACCAGGGCGTTGTAGCCGACGTCGCCGAGCACCGCGACCCAGCGGTGGTGGCGGGTGACCTGGTCGTACTCGTCGCCATGCACCAGCCAGTAGCGACGGCCATCGAGGGTCTCGTGAATCCATTCGGACTCGACGCGGATGTCGCCAAAGGCGACGCCTGCGTATTCGCGCAGGGCCTCGTCGTGATTGCCGGGGATGAAGAACACCTGGCAGCCGTGGCGGGCTCGCCGCAGCACCTTCTGCACCACGGTGTTGTGCGAGGCCGCCCACTGCACGCTGCGGTTCATCGCCCAGAAGTCGATGATGTCGCCGAGCAGGTAGAGATACTCGGACTCGTAGGTCTTGAGGAATCCGAGCAGGCTGTCGGCCTGGCAGGCCCGCGTGCCGAGGTGGACGTCGGAGATGAAGATCGCACGTACGCGCTGCATCAGCGGCTCACCTCCCGAACGCCGATGGCGGCGGCCTCACGGACGCCGCTGCCCTGGCGCCAGACACGCACGAGGGCAGCGGCAAAGGCGTCGTTCACCCGTTCCCAGTCGATGCCGCGCGCCGTCTCGCGGGCGTGGCGGCCCAGGCTGGTGCGCAGCGCATCGGCGGCGGCCAGCTGGACCGCGCGTTCGATGAAGCCTTCCTCGTCGCCACAACGCACCACCGCGCCGTTGCCGAGATCCTGGATCACCTCGGCGGCGGCGGCGTAGTCGTAGGCGAGCGGGCACACCCCGCTCGCCATCGCCTCGAGGGTGACGTTGCCGAAGGTCTCGGTCAGGCTGGGGAACAGGAACAGGTCGGCCGAGGCGTAGTGGGTCGCAAGCTCCTCGCCATGGCGCATGCCGGCGAGCACGACCTCGGGGTGCGCGCGCCCGATGCTGTCGCGCAACGGGCCGTCACCGACCAGGATCATCCTGGCGTCGGGCCGCTGCTGGCGGATCGCGGCGAAGGCGCGCAGCGCCAGGCCGAGGTTCTTCTCCGGGGCGACGCGGCCGACGCAGAGCACCGCCAGCCCGTCCACCGCAACGCCCCACTCGCGGCGCAGGGCCTCGCTGCGACGGGCCGGCGAGTACAGCGCGGTGTCGACCCCGCGCGAGATCACCTCGATGCGTTCGTAGCCCTGGGTGGCGAGATCGCGTGCCAACGCCGAGGTCGGTACGTAGGTGGCGGCGGTGCGGTTGTGGAAGCGGCGCAGGTAGGCCGCCACCGGCTGGCGCAGCCAACCGACGCCGTAGTGCGCGCTGTAGTGGTCGAAATTGGTGTGGAAGTCCGAGGTCACCGGCACGCGCAGCTTGTTGGCCGCGGTCACCGCCGTCCACCCCAGGGGGCCTTCGGTAGCGACATGGACCAGGTCCGGGCGCTGGCGCGACCATTCGCGCAGCAGCCGGGCGCGCGCAGGCAGGCCGAGCTTGAGGCCGTCGTAGCGCGGCAGGCGCAGGCCGCGCGACAGCAGCTCCTGCAGGCCATGGGTGCTGAGCGCGGTGTCGGCCGGCGTCTGGCGCGGGCGCACGAGCTGGACGCTGTGGCCGCGGCCGATGAGGCCATCGACCATGCGCTTGAGCGTCATCGCCACGCCGTTGACTTCCGGCGGCCAGGTCTCGGTCACCAGTGCGACCCGCAGACGCGGCGACTGGCAGAGCTCTTCGGTCGTGAAATCGAGCGTTCTCATGGCGCCGCAGCATAGGCGGCGCACAAGTCAGCCACGTTAAGCCGGCGTTGCCGGCAGATGACGGTCGTTCAGCGCCGCAGCGGCGCGTCCAGCGCGGCGACGATGGCGGGGTCGTAGTTGTAGATGTCGTTGCGCAACTGCAGCGCGCCGGTCTCATCCAGGCTGGCGGTACTGTAATGCAGCAGCACCGTCACCTCGCGGCCGACACCCACGGTGCGCGTGCGGCCGCTGTCGAGCGCGCTGTCGAGGGCCTCGGCGCTCCAGCGCAGCGGATCGTCGAGCAGCAGCAAGGCGAGCTCGGCGGGTTTCTCCACGCGCACGCAGCCCGAGCTGAGCGCGCGCTCGGCGCGACGGAACAGGGACGGTGCGTTGGTGTCGTGCAGGTAGATCGAGTAGCGGTTCGACAGCGAGAACTTGATGCGACCGAGCGAGCCGTCCGGGCCCGAGGCCTGCACGATCATGTACGGAAAGCCGCTGCCGCGTGCGCCGGCCCAGTCGATGTGCTCGGGATCAACCGTCTGCCCGCTGCGGTCGACCACCCGCAGGCGATGACTGGCGAGGTAGCCGGGGTTGCGCACCATGCCCGGAATCACGTCCTCGCGCAGGATGGTGGGCGGCACCACCCACTTGGGGTTGAACACCAGGTTGACCACGCTGTCGCGCAGCGAAGGCGTCTTGCGGGTCGGCCGCCCGACGATGATGCGCGAGGCCCACACCGTCTCGCCGCCAAGGCGCAGATCGGCGTGATAGCCGGTGATGTCGACCAGCAGGCGGTCCTGCTGCAGGTCCTGCGCGACCCAGCGCAGGCGCTCGAGGTTGGCACGGATCTGGTCGGCGCGCTGCGCCGGCGAGGCGTTGAGCGCAGCCAGCGTCTGGCGCCCGATCACGCCATCGACCTCCATCCCATGGCGCTCCTGGAAGCGACGTACGGCGGCCACCAGCGTCTCGTCGTAGCGGTTCGGGTCCGCGGCAGCGAGCCCGGCCTCGCCATCGGCCTGCAGTCGCGCGCGCAGCGCGGCCACGCGCCCGCTGCGCTCGCCCGGGCGCAGCGTCGGCCCGCCCGGCACCTTCGGCCAGTCGCCCAGCGCCGCCAGCGCGCGGTACTGCGCCAGGCCACGCTGCAGCGCCCGATACAGCGGCAGATCGGGCGCGTGAGCGTCGATCGCCGCACGCAGCTCCGCCGCCTGCACCACGCCGGCCAGCTCGACGGCCCGCTCATAGGGGTTGGGGGCGGGGGTGAAGTTCCACTCGCGGTACAGGCTGCGCGGGTCGAGCTTGCCGTAGCGGATCTGGCGCAGCAGCTCGGCGAGCGTGTCGCTCAGCAGCAGCTCGCGCTCGGCGCGGTCGGCGGGCGACAGCGTTGCCGGCTCGGCGGCGGCGGCTGCACGCAGCGCAGCGGGGCGAAAATCGGCCGGATCGAGTCCGTGCTCGCCCGCCGCCTCCACCGCCGCCAGCAGCGCCTGCGCGCGCTGGGTTTGCTCCCAGGCCGGACGGTAGGCGCGTGAGAGGTAGAACAGCGCCACCGTCTCGTCCATGGTCGCCGGGCGCAGGCGCAATTGCTGCTCCAGCACGACGGCGACACCGCCGTGCTCCTGCGCCGTGGTCGGGGCATTTGCGAACTGCAAGCCCGCCTCCTCGCCCACGGCCGCCTGCGGCAGGCTCAGCAGCAGGCCGCCGCAAGTCACGGTCGTTACAAAACTTTTGCCCAAACGCAGCCCGAGATCGTTTAGGATGCCGCGTTCAAGTGCTTGTTCGGACTCATTATTATTCATGTCAAAGATTTCCCGCGATCACGCCGCGCCGCGCCGGCGCCTGTTCCTGAAAGGTCTCGCCACCCTGCCGCTCGGCCTTTCCTTCCACGCTTCGCACGCTGCCCAGCACGACCGCCATCTCGGCTTCCGCCACACCCACACCAACGAGCGCCTTCAGCTCGTCTATCGCAACGGAAACGGTTACATCCAGCCTGCCTTGCAGCGCATGAACTGGTTCTTTCGCGACTTCCGTACGGGTGAGTCTACACGCATGGACCCCCGGCTCTATGACCTGCTCCACGCCCTCAGCATAGCCTGCGGCGGCGACACCTTCGAGATTATCTCGGGCTATCGCTCACCGGCGACCAACAATGCCCTGCGCAAGACCGGCGGTGGCGGCGTCGCCAAGCGCAGCCTGCACATGGACGGCAAGGCCATCGACATCCGCCTGGTCGGGGTGGACACCCGGCGCCTGCGCGATGCCGCACTCGCCCTCGGCGCCGGTGGCGTGGGCTACTACCCGAACTCGGACTTCGTCCATATCGACACCGGGCCGGTGCGGAGCTGGGGACCGCGCGCGGCCTGAAGCCGGACCGCCCGCCTCAGCCCCACAGCATCAGCCCCCACACCACCGCCGCGTTGATCAGCGCAATCAGCACGGCGGCACTGCCGATGTCCTTGGCGCGCTTGGCGAGCTGGTGACGCTCCAGCGACACGCGGTCGACAGTCGCTTCGATCGCAGAGTTCACCAGCTCGACGATCAGCACCAGCAGCACGCTGCCGATCATCAGCGCGCGGGCGACGGCCGAGTCCGTCAGCCACAGCGCGAGCGGCACGGCCAGCACCGCAAGCCACAGCTCCTGGCGAAACGCATCCTCGTGCCGGTAGGCGGCCTTGAGACCGTCCACGGAGTAATGGAAGGCATTCCAGACACGCCGCAGGCCGGTCTTGCCTTTGAACGGGCTCTCCATGTCGCGCTTTTCATCCTTGCAGATCCAGGGGCGGCGATGATGACATGAAACCAGTTACGGTCCGTGCATGAGCGCGCTGCGGCGTGTTGCAGGGTTTGTCGTCAGCGCGCCCGCGACGGAGCTCTGCGGGACGCTGGACGCCACGCGCGTTCTGCTTTAGCGTTGCGCACCCGCGTGGCCACCGCGTGCCCGCCTCTTCATTACACGGCAGCAGAGTCCCATTCATGACGAGCAGGATCGGGCGATTCGAAATCAGACGCGAGCTCGGGCGCGGCGCGCAGAGCATCGTCTACCTCGCCTGGGATCCACAGCTCGAGCGCGAAGTCGCGGTGAAGACCCTGCACTTCGCGCCCGCCGAGCGGCGCCAGAATGCCGCGCTGCTGAGCGAGGCGCGTTCGGTGAGCCGGCTGCGCCACGCCGGCATCGTGCCGGTGTTCGAAGCCGGCGAGGAAGACGGCGACCTCTACCTCGTGTTCGAGTACGTCCCGGGCGAGAGCTTGGCCGCCCAGATGCGACGCCGCGGCGCGATTCCCGCGGCCGAAGCGGTGCCGATGATGATCGACATCCTCACCGCGCTCGCCCAGGCCCACGCCCAGGGCGTCATCCACCGCGACCTCAAGCCCAGCAACGTGCTGCTGGACGCCGGCGGCAAGCCACGCGTGATGGATTTCGGCATCGCCAGCCGGATGGACGACCCCAAGGCGCGCGAAGGCCTGTCCGGCACGCCCGGCTTCATGGCCCCCGAGTACATCGAGCGGCGCGAGGTCAGCGCGCGCAACGACGTCTATGCCGCCGGCGTGATGCTGGTGGAGATGCTGGCCGGCCGCCGTGTCCATCGCGAGAGCGAGCCGCGCAAGCTCATCGAGCTCGCGCGCACGACCCCGGTCGCCCTGCCCGCCGACGGCGCACCGATCGACGAGCCGCTGGCCGCGATCGCGCTGCGGGCCGCGGCCTTCGATCCGCAAGCGCGCTTTGCCGATGCCGACGAGTTCCGTCGCGCGCTCGAGGCCTGGCTGCAACCCGAGGACACGGAGCTCGCCGAGGCCCCGGACGGCAGACAGGCGGCGCTCGACTTCCTGATCCGACGCATGAAGCACCGCGGCGACTTTCCCGCGCTGTCCGAATCGGTGGTGGCGATCAACCGCATCGCCTCCAGCGAATCGGAGACGATCGGCACCTTGTCGGCGCTGATCCTGCGCGACTTCTCCCTCACCAACAAGCTGTTGCGGCTGGTGAATTCGGCTCACTACCGCCCCGCCGGGGGCGGCCAGATCAGCACGGTCTCGCGCGCGATCGTGGTGCTGGGCTTCGACGCGGTGCGCAACATCGCCATCACCGTGCTGCTGTTCGAGCACCTGCAGAACAAGGCCAATGCGGCCCTGCTGAAGGAAGAGTTCCTGCGCGCCTGCCTGGCCGGCTTGTTCGCGCGCGCACTGGCCACGCGCCTGCGCCTGCGCGACGGCGAGCAGGTCTATATCTGCGCCGTGTTCCACAACCTCGGCCGCCTGCTTAGCCAGTTCTACTTTCCGGAAGAGAGCGAGGACATCCGTCGCCTGATGCAGCAGCAGGGCTGCAAGGAAGAGGTCGCGGCGCAGCGCGTGCTCGGCACCGGCTTCGAGGAGCTCGGCGTCGCCCTGGCGCGCAACTGGGGCTTCCCCGACCTGATCCAGGCCAGCATGCGCCGCATCGAGGACGGACCGGCACGCCGCCCGGTGAATGCCGAAGAGCGCCTGCGCGCCCTGGCGGCCTGCGCCAACGAATACTGCGATGCCGTCGCCCTGCTGAGCCCGGCCGAGCGCGACCGCGCCATGCAGCGCATCATGAGCCGCTTTGCCGATGCGGTGCCGGTGGACGCGCGCGATGCGCGCGAGCTGATGCAGGCCTCGATCGACGAGATCAAGGACTTCGCCCAGATCATCAAGGTCAGCCTGCCGAACACCCGCATCGGCCGTCACCTGCGCCACTTCGTCGATGGCACGCCCGTCGCACCGGGCGCCCTCACCGACACTGGCCTACCGACCGAGGCGCTGCTCGAGCAGATCGAGCCGGTGCAGGCGACCGAGGAAGGCCAGAAGGCGGCCGATGCCCAGGTCGTGCTCAGCCAGGGCATCCAGGACATCAGCAACAGCCTGGTGGAAGACTTCAAGCTCAACGACGTGCTGCGCATCATCCTCGAGACCATGTATCGGGCGATGGGCTTCAAGCGCGTGCTGCTATGCATCCGCGACGCGCGCACGAACGCGATGACCGGCCGCTTCGGTCTCGGCCCAGGCGTGGCCGAACTGGCCAAGCAGGTCCATTTCAGCCTCTCGGCCCACCCCGACAATGTCTTCAACGTAGCCACGGCGAAGGGCGTGGACATCCTGATCACCGACATCGACGACCCCAAGATCGCCCCCCGCGTGCCCGACTGGTATCGCAAGTCGGTGCCCTCGCGCACCTTCGTGCTGCTGCCGCTCACGATCAAGGGTCGCCCGGTGGCGATGATCTACGCCGACAAGGACCGCGCCGGCGAGATCAAGATCAGCGAGCAGGAGCTGGCGCTGCTGCGCACGCTGCGCAACCAGGCGGTGCTGGCGATCAAGCAGGCGGGCTGAGGCGCAGCGGCGGCGCCCCCACCGACTCGCGCGCGCTGCACCTCGCTGCCTACGGCGCCGGGTCGAGGCGCAGCACGCGACCCTCGGTCTCGTCGAGCAGCCACACGTGACCGTCGGGCCCCTGGCGCACGTCGCGGATGCGGCGGCCGAGTTCGGTCAGCATGCGCTCCTCGTGGCGGACCGCGTTGCCATCGAGCTCCAGCCGGGCCACGAGTTGGTACTTGAGCGCACCGACCAGCACGCTTCCCTTCCACTGCGGGAAGACGTCGCCGGTGTAGAAAGTCATGCCGGCCGGCGCGATGGACGGGGTCCATTGCAGCACCGGTGGCTCCACATCGGCACGGCTGCTGCCTTCGCCGATCTTGCGTCCGGTCACATACTCGCGGCCATAGGTGACCTCCGGCCAGCCGTAGTTGAGCCCTGCACGGCTGCGGTTGAGTTCGTCGCCGCCCTGCGGGCCGTGCTCGTGGGTCCACAGCTCGCCAGTTTCGGGATGCAGGGCTGCGCCCTGGATGTTGCGGTGACCGTAGGACCAGATCTCGGGCAGCACGCCGGTGCGGCCGACGAAGGGGTTGTCGGCCGGCACGCTGCCGTCGAGGGTGATGCGCACGACCTTGCCGATGTGGCTGTCGAGCGCCGGCGCCCGGTCGCGCGCGCCGCCACGGTCGCCCAGGGTCACGAACAGCGTGCCGTCGGGGGCGAACACCAGGCGCGAGCCCCAGTGCTGGTTGCCCGACGGGTCCTCGTTCTGGGCAAAGATGCGGCGCACGTCCTGCAGTTCCATGCGCTCGAGGTCGAGGCGCGCGCGCGCTACCGCAGTGCGCCCGCCGCGGCTGGTGGGCTCGGCATAGGAGAACACGATCACGCCATCCTCGGCATAGCTCGGGCTCAGCGCCACATCGAGCAAGCCGCCCTGGCCGCGCGCATGCACCGCCGGCACGCCGGCGATCGGCTCGGACAGGCTGCCGTCGGTGCCGACGACGCGCAGGCGCCCCGGCCGCTCGGTGACGAGCAAGCGACCATCGGGCAGGAAGGCGATCGACCACGGCGTGTCGAGACCGGTGGCAAACTCCGTCACCTTGACGTTGCCGGTCTCGGTGCGCACGACCACGTCGCGGGCGAACACCGTGCCGGCAACGAGCAAGGACGACGCCAGCGCGGCGGCTAGCAACAGGGGGCGGGCAGTGCTGGACAGCTTCGGCATCCTCGAGCTCCTTCGTTTTGCTGATTATGACTGCGCCGTGGGGAACGCCACGCATGGCGTCTTGCCCCATGACATGACAACTCCAACGCGCTTCTAGGACTTCGCATGCCCGCTTCCGTTCGCACGACGCTTCGCTTCCTGTTCGTGTTCCTGTTGCTCGCGGTGTTCTGGCTGGCCCTGCTCCCTGCCCCCGACGTGGTCAAGCTGGTGTCGTGGCAGGACAAGGTCGAGCATGCGGTGCTGTTCGCCCTGCTCGCCCTCTTTGCGCTGGCGGCCTGGCCCGAGCGCCCGCTGACGATCGCGCTCGGGCTACTGCTGTATGGGGCGGCGATGGAGATCGCGCAGTCGATGACCGAGCACCGCTTCGGCGACCCCTGGGACTGGCTGGCGGACGCCGTGGGCCTGCTCGTGCTGCTGCCCGTCATCTTGCGGCGCAGGTGAGGCGACCGGCGTCCCGCCTCGTTCCAGACGAAGCGTGCGAGCCCGATCGGTGGCTTCAGGTCTCGGCGCGCCAGCCCGCGAGCGCATGGCCGAGCAGGGCCGCGATCACGACAGCGCCGCCGACGAGTACCGTGGGTCCGGGCACCTCGTCGAGCACCAGCCACACCCATACCGGTCCGAGCACGACCTCGAGCAGCAGCAGCAAGCCGACCTCGGCGGCGCCGATCCTGCGCGGCCCGAGCTGCACGAGCATGAACCCGAGCGGCAGCAGCACGCCGGCCATCACCGCCAGCACCATGAGCTCGGCGTCCTGCAGCGCAGGCGGCCCGCCAACCACGAACGCAAATGCGGCGGCGAGCAAGGCGCCCGGCATGAGCGCCGGACTCATGTCGATGGTGGGACGGCTTCTCGCCAGGGTGAAGTTGAGCGCCAGCAGCGCGGCACCGGCAAGCGCGAAAAGATTGCCGGCCAGGTTGGCCCCGGGCGAATCGTCGATGACGATCAGCGCAATGCCGACCGCGCTTACGCCGATCGCGACCACGCTGCGCAGTGGCAGGCGCTCACCGAGCCAGGCCCAGCTCGCCAGCCCCGCCACCAGCGGCGACACGCTGTAGATCATCAGGGTACTGGCCGCCCCGGCGAGGCTGATCGCCTGCAGAAAGCAGATCGTGCTGATGCAGTAGGACAACGCACAGCCGACCCCGGCCCAGCCGCAGCGCAGCAGCGCCCGCGGCAGTGCCGCCCGATAGCGCAGCAACAGCACGACACCCATGCCCGCGGCCATCAGCAGGCCGCGCCAGGTGAGTACGTGCAGCGGGTCGGCGGAGATCCAGCGCAGCACGAGCGCATCCGGGGAGAGCATCAGCACCCCCAGGGCGACCATCACCAAGGCACGCTGTCGGTCATTCATCTGGACTCCCTGCACAGAAAGGCCGCCGCGCGCCCGGTGGCGGTAGCGCGTTCGCAACCGCGTCGCCAGCGGCGGCGGGGAACGTGCCGGGCATTCGACGGGCACGGCCGGCGAATGTCTACGGGCTGACGGCGCAAAATGGGCGCCGACCTGCGGCGCCCATTCGTCTTGCGTCCTCGTGCTGCGCGATTACTTGGCCTCGACCGCCTTCTCCGCCTCGGCGATATCGGCCTTCAACTGCTCGAGAATCTGGCCGCTGCGCCCGCCCACCATGCCGACCAGCTTTTCGGCCAGGGGCTCGGCGCGCTGGCGGAAGGCGTCGCGCTCCTCGGGCGTCAGCTTGATGATGCTGAGCTTGGGATTGTCCTTGAGCATCTTCTCGACCGAGGCGGCATTCTTTTCGCGCTGCTTGGCCAGGATGAAGGTCTGCAGTTCGTTGCGCACCTCGCCCAGCATGGTCTTGTGCTCGTCCGACAGGCCGTCCCAGAAGTCGGCGTTGGCAACCACCGTGGTGGTGTATTCGACGTCGCCGACGTGCACCAGGTGGCTGGTGACTTCGTGGAACTTCGCGCTCTCGATGAAGAAGGCCGGGTTGACCTGGGCCTGGATCACGTTCATCTGCAGTCCGCCATACACCTCGCCCCAGGGCAGCGCGACCGGGTTGGCACCATACAGCTTGAACTGCTCGATCAGGATCGGCGAGGTCATCACGCGGAACTTGACGTCACCCAGATCCTCCGGGGTGCGCACCGGCTTCTTGGTGGTCCAGATCATCTCGCCTTCCGGATACACGGTGAACAGCTTCAGCCCCTTGCCGGCGAAGTCCTTGGCCAGATCCTCGTACAAGGCCTTGCTGTTCGACAGCACATCGCCCTTTGCCTTGTCCGACTCGGGCAGCAGGAAGGGCAGGCTCAGCACCTGAACCTCGGGCACGAAGGTCCCGAGGTGGCCGGGAGAGGCATTCGAGAACTGAATCGCACCCGCGGCGGTGAGCTCGGTCAGGTCGTTTTCATTGCCGAGTTGGCCGTAGGTATAGATCGTGACCGTCACCTTTCCCTGGGTGCGTTCCTCGACCAGGCGCTTGAACTCCTCGGCGTACAGGGTCTGGACGTCGCCCGGTGCTTCCTCGACGGCAAACTTCCAGTCGGCTGCGGCGGCGGCAAGGGTGGCGAAGCCGAGCGTGACGCCGACGGCGAGGCGCCGGATGCTGATGCCAATGTTCATGTCTGTCTCCTCTTATGCTGATAATGGTCTGGCCGTTCAAGCCAATGCCTGTACGACTTGGGAGCAGGCTACAGGTTTCGGCGGCGCGCCCGAATTGCACTAGTACAGTTTGCGCTGCTTCGACGTCCCACGGCCGCGCCCTCGCCCGCCATCGCGGCCGCGGCGGCGCCACGAACAGCCCGGGCTGGAGGGCATGCCGGATGGCGCCTTCGGAACGCATGGCAGCGATGCGCCCGCATGAATCGCCCTATATTGTTCTAGTGCATTCGCACCCTCCCCGCCCCTGACTACACTGCAGGCAGACACAAGGACCACAAGAGCGCCGGCAATCGCCAGGCGCCATTCAGGGCCGGAGGAGCACAATCATGAACCAGGAATCACCCCGGACGGGGGTCGTCTCCCGTGTCGCACGACACATCGACCACGGTCTGGCCATACTCGAAAGGCAGCTTCTGGCCTGGGCAATCATCTTGATGGCGGTCAATACGATCGGCAACATCTTCATGCGCCTGGTCTACAACAGCAGCCTGTTCTTCACCGAGGAGCTCAACCAGTTCCTGATCGTGCTGGTGACCTTCGTCGGCGCCAGCGCGGCCGCCCGCCAGGGCCGGCACATCCGCATGTCGGCCCTGACCGACCAGATCCCGCCGACCTACCGCCGCTTCATGTTCGCCTTCATTCAGGTGGTCACCGCGGCGGTGCTCGTCCTGCTCGCCTGGTATGCCTATGAATACATCGCGCGCATTCAGGCCCTCGGCCGGGTCACGCCGGCCCTGCAGTTGCCGGTGTGGATCACCCTGCTGTGGCTGCCCTTCGGCCTCGGCCTGACCGCACTGCAGTTCCTGCTCGCAGCGGTGGCGAACCTCCGGCGTGACGAGGTCTATATCTCGGCCACCGTGCGCGAGCACGACGAACTCGACCTGCCCAGCATCTGAGGAGACCCCCATGGCAACGACAATGCTCCTGATCATGATCGTCCTCATGCTGCTCGGCTTCCCGATGATGGTGCCGATGCTGGTGGCGACCCTGGCCGGCTTCCTGCTCTACCTGCCCAACCTGCGCACCGACATCATCATCCAGCAGATGATCAGCGGCATCAGCCCGGTGGCGCTGATCACCGTGCCGATGTTCATTCTCGCCGCCGACATCGTCACCCGCGGCCGCACGGCGAACCGCCTGCTCGACCTCGCGATGACCTTCTTCGGCCACATCCGGGGTGGCCTGGCGGTCACCGCCGCCCTGTCGTGCACGCTGTTCGGTGCCATCTCCGGCTCCACCCAGGCCACCGTGGTGGCAATCGGCGGCCCGCTGCGCCCGCGCATGCTCAAGCGCGGCTACGACGACAAGTTCACCATCGCGCTCATCATCAATGCCTCGGACATCGCCTTCCTGATCCCGCCCAGCATCGGCATGATCGTGTTCGGCATCGTCGGCAAGGTGTCGATCGCCGAACTCTTCCTCGCCGGCATCGGCCCCGGCCTGCTCATCCTCGTCCTGTTCAGCGCGTACTCGGTGTGGTACGCGTGGCGCAAGGACCTGCCGCTGCATCCGCGCGCGAGCTGGAAGGAGCGCCTGGCGGCGATGCGCAAGGCCTCGCTGGCGACGATGTTCCCGGTGCTGATCGTCGGCGGCCTGTTCACCGGCATGTTCAGTCCGACCGAGGTCGCGGCGATGGCGGTGCTCTATGCCTTCATCCTCGAGGTCTTCATCCATCGCGCGGTCAGCGTGCGCGACCTGCCGGCCATCGCCTACTCGACCGGACTGATCACCGGCATCGTCTTCATCCTCGTCGGCGCCGGCGCGGCCTTCTCGTGGCTGATCTCCTTCGCCCAGATCCCGCAGCAGATCATCGGCGGGCTGGGGCTCGCCGATGCCGGCCCCTACACCATCATCTTCGCGATCTGCGTGGCCTTCTTCATTGGCTGCATGTTCGTCGATTCGATCGTGGTGACCCTGATCCTGACGCCGATCTTCATGCCGCTGGTGCTCGCCGCCGGCATCGACCCGGTGCTGATCGGCACCCTGGTGACGCTGCAGATGGCGATCGGCTCGGCCACACCGCCCTTCGGCTGCGACATCTTCACCGCCTGCGCGGTGTTCCGCAAACCCTACCTGGACGTGATCGCAGGCACGCCGCCGTTCATCATCCTGCTGCTGCTCGCCTCAGTGCTGATGGTGGTTTTCCCGCAGATCGCACTGTTCCTGCCCACGCTGGCCTTCCGCTGACACCCCGAGTGAAAACGACTCCATGCTGATCGACACCGTTCCCCTCGACGCGCTGCCGGCCACCCCGGTGGCGGCGCGCATCGGCCTGCTGGCGCTGGCCACCGACCTCAACAGCGAGGCCGACCTGCGCCGCATGCTGCCAGCCGACGTCGGCCTCTACTGCAACCGCGTACGCCACGAGAACCCGATGAGCCTCGAGGCCCTGCAGCGCGTGGCCGAGGATCTGCCGCGTGCCGGCCGCGACCTGCTGCCCGGCCTGGCGCTTGACGTGCTCGTGTATGGCTGCACCTCGGGCACGATCGCCATGGGCGAGGCGCAAACCCTGCAACTGCTCGGCGAGGTGCGCGCGGCGCGCCACGCGACCACGCCGGTCACCGCCAGCCTGGCCGCGCTGGCGCAGGTCGGCGCGCGCAAGGTGTCGGTGCTGACCCCCTACCGCGCGGGCGTGAACCGCGAGCTCGGCAACTACTACCGCGAGCGCGGCCTGGATGTGCTCAACGTGTCCGGCTTCGACATGGACGACGACTATGCGATGAGCGACATCGCACCGGAGGCGATCGTCGCGGCCGGGATCCGGGCCACCGCCGCCGACGCCGACGCGCTCTTCATCTCGTGCACCGCCTTGCGCGCCAGCGAGGCCGTCGAGCGCATCGAGCGGGCCATCGGCCGGCCGGTGGTCACGAGCAACCAGGCCCTCGTCTGGCATGCACTGCACCTGATGCAGCGGGCCGCACCGACGTACGCCCCCGGCCGCCTCTTCAACGCCACCCGAATCCGCTGAACCGATGCAAGACGAAGTCCGCCTGATCGACCTCCTCCAGGCTCGCGCCCGCCTGCGCGGCCTCATCCGTCACACCCCGCTGGTGCCGTCGCCGAGTCTGTCGCGCCACACCGGCGGCAGCGTGCACCTGAAGCTCGACTGCCTGCAGATCACCGGCAGTTTCAAGCTGCGCGGCGCGCTCAACGCGCTGCTCCAGCTCGACCCACAAGCGCGCGCACGCGGCGTGATCGGCGTATCGACCGGCAACTATGGCCGTGCGCTCGCCCACGCCGCGCATTCGATGGGGGTGCGGGCGGTGATCTGCATGTCGCGCCTGGTGCCCGCGAACAAGGTCGAATCGATTCGCGCCCTCGGCGCCGACGTCCGCATCGTCGGCGACAGCCAGGACGAGGCCGAGCTCGAGGTTGCGCGCCTGGTGCGCGAGCAGGGCCTGATCCAGTTGCCGCCCTTCGACCACCCTGACGTGGTCGCCGGCCAGGGCACGGCGGGCCTCGAGATCCTCGAGGATCTGCCTGCCGTCGATACGGTCCTGGTGCCGCTCTCGGGCGGTGGCCTGCTCGCCGGCATCGCGCTGGCGATGAAGTCGGCCAATCCGGACATCCGCGTCATCGGCGTCAGCATGGAACGCGGCTGTGCCATGCACGCGAGCCTGCGCGCGGGCCGTCCGGTGCAGGTCGAGGAACTGCCCACGCTCGCCGATTCCCTCGGTGGCGGCATCGGCCTTGGCAACCGCTACACCTTCCCGATGGTGCAGCGCCTGGTCGACGACACCGTGCTGGTGAGCGAGGACGAGATCGCCGCCGCCATCCGTCACGCTTACAACGAGGAGCGGGTGATCGTCGAGGGGGCTGGCGCCGTCGGCATCGCCGCCCTGCGCAGCGGCCGCGTCAAAGCCGGCGGCGTGACCGCTGTCGTGCTCAGTGGTCAGAACATCGACATGGCGACACACCGCCGCATCCTCGACGGCGAGTCGGCCTGACGCACTTCCAGAAGCCTGGATTGTCACGGCACAATGCCGGGACAATCCCGACCACTGGAGAAGCGACATGATGGAGAACTGGCGGCAAGCTCTGGAGCAGGCGCGCGTCGGCGAGTCGAAGTACAAGATCCTGGTGCAGGCCATCGTCGCCGACATCGAGCGCGGCACGCTGGCTGACGGTGCCCGTCTGCCGACCCAGCGCGAGGTCAGCCGACGCCTCGAGATCAGCGTGCAGACCGTCACCAACGCCTACAAGGAACTCGAACAGCACGGCCTGATCCGCTGCGAGGTCGGCCGCGGCAGCTTCGTCTCCAAGCCGATGACCGAGAAGGTCGCCACCTACATGCTCGACCGCGCCGAGCGCTCGCTGGTCGATTTCTCGATCGCGCGCATCGTGCATACCACCGAGCACGACCGGGCCTGGAAGCAGACCTGTGCCCAGCTCGCCAGTCAGGACGACCAGCCGTGGATGCGCGACTGCCGCCCGATCGCCGGCTTCGAGTATCACCGCGCGGCCGCCCTCGAGTGGCTGGCCGGGCTGGGCCTGCAGCCATCGCTCGACACCGTGCTGATCACCAACGGCGCCTCGCATGCGCTGTTCATTGCGCTGGCCTCGCTCGTCAGCCCGGGCGACGTCGTCCTGTGCGAGGGCTTCACCGATCACGGCGTGATCGGCTCGGCGCAGGTGCTGGGCTTCACGCTGAAGGGCCTGGACATCGACGAATGCGGCATCCAGCCGGCGCACTTCGAGGACATGTGCTCGAACGAGCGCATCCGCGCGCTGGTGTGCACGCCCAACCTGAACAACCCCACCGTGGCCCTGATGCCGGACTCGCGTCGCCGCGCCATCGCCCGCATCGCCGAACGCTTCGGCGTGCACATCATCGAGGACGACGTCTATGGTCCGCTGCTCAGGGAGCGCCCGCCGCCGATCAGCAGCTATCTGCCCGAACTGAGCTTTCACTGCACCAGCTTCACCAAGTCGGTGATGTGCGGCCTGCGCACCGGCTACCTGACCGTGCCCCGCCGCATGGCCCTGCGCGCCGACAGCATCCTGCGCGTCAACAGCTGGATGGCCACGCCGCTGCTGGCCGAGATCGCCACCCGCTGGATCGGCGACGGCACCGCACAGGCGCTGATCGAGATCCAGCGCAAGCGCATGGAGTTGCGCCAGAACATGGTCCGCGACGCCTTCGGCGAGCTTGTCATCGGCCAGCACCCGAACGCCTTGTCGGCCTGGGTGGGCATCCCCGAACACTGGCTGCTCGATCCGCTGGTGAAGGAATTGCGCGACCGCAATATCGCCGTCACCTCGCCCGACCCCTTCCTGGTGCTGGGCTCGCAGCGCCCCGCGGCAATCCGCCTGTGCCTGGGTGCGGACGTGAGCGATGTGCGGGTGCAGACCGCGCTCAACACCATTGCCGGCGTCTTCAAGCAGTTCCCGCAGATCCACAGTTTCTGATGCGCTTAATGCACTAGGACAAGAGAGAGACGGTTTCAGCACTCTAAACTGGGTTTCAAGGTCAATCGCCGCCGGTACACGGACAGCCGGTGCAACGATCAGACCGACCGGGTCGGCCCCCGCATGCCAAGGCGGGCGTCGCGCCTGATGCGGACGCCACGCCGCCAGACCACCCACGGACGAGTGCACCATGCCCACCATCACCCTGCTCAGCGAGACCGACCTGCGCGCGCTCGTGACGCTGGACACCGAAACGATCGATTGTGTCGAGCGCGCCTTTCGCGCCCTGGCCACCGAAGCGGTGGCGATGCCGCCGGTCCTGCGTCTGGACATTCCCGACAACAACGGCGAGGTGGATGTGAAGACGGCCTACCTGCCGTCCTTCGACAGTTTCGCGATCAAGGTCAGCCCGGGCTTCTTCGATAACCCCAAGCTCGGCCTGCCCAGCCTGAGCGGCATGATGATGCTGCTGTCGGCGCATACCGGCCAGCTCGAGGCGCTGCTGCTCGACAACGGCTATCTGACCAGCATCCGCACCGCCGCTGCCGGTGCCGTCGCCGCGCGCTGGCTGGCCCGCAGCGATGCGCGCCGGGTGGCAATCCTGGGCGCCGGCGAGCAGGCCCGGCTGCAGCTGCAAGCGCTGGCCCTGGTGCGCCCGATCAATCACGCCACGGTGTGGGCGCAGCGGCCCGAGCAGGCGGCACAGCTCGCCGTCGAGATGTCCAGCCGCCTGGGCATCGAGATCGACACCACCTCCGACATCGAGCGTGCCGTTGCCGACGCGGACATCGTCGTCACCACCACGCCGAGCCGCGAGCCGCTGCTCCATGCCCGCCATCTGCGCCCCGGCATGCATGTGACCGCGATGGGCTCGGATGCCGAACACAAGAACGAGATCGCGCCGGACGCGATCGCCGCTGCCCGCTATGTGTGCGACCGCCTCGCCCAGGTGCGGGTGCTCGGCGAGCTGCACCACGCCATTGCTGCCGGCGTCATCGCCGCGGACGCGGTGATGCCCGAGCTCGGCCAGGTCATCGCCGGCCAGATCGAAGGCCGACGCAGCGATGACGAGGTGACGATCTGCGATCTCACCGGCACCGGCGCGCAGGACACCGCCATCGCCCAGCTCGCCTTCGGGCGCGCTGTGGGCAGCGGCCGCGGTACCCGGTTCGAGTCCTGAGCCCCATCCTGCCCGGCCACCCAAGCGAAGCCCCGATCATGACCGCGACCCCCTCCCTGCCCTTTACCCGCGTCGAGTTCGACGCCCGCCTGGCCACGACCCGCGCCGCAATGGCCGCGCGCGGCATCGACGTGCTCATCGTCACCGACCCGACCAACATGTACTGGCTCACCGGCTATGACGGCTGGTCCTTCTACGTCCATCAGTGCGTCATCGTCGGGCCCGAGGG